>JBGSOH010000291.1:0-22052 GCA_041739205.1 Saprospiraceae bacterium | reverse complement strand
ATGACAAAGCAAGGATGGTCCACGTAGGGTTTTTGTCCGCTTGAGAGACAAATGAACCAGCATCTACTACAAACAGGTTTTTACAATCATGTGCCTGCGCATATTTGTTGAGTGCTGAAGTTTTCGGATCGTCTCCCATTCGACTTGTACCGACTTCATGAATGATTCTACCTGGAGCTAATAGGCCATATTGGTTTTCTTCCGTTGGTTTTTTACCGAGCAATACACCACCCATTCCAGTGAGTATTTCCTCAAAAGTATCATGCATGTGTTTGGCTTGTTTGACCTCGTGTTCTGTCCATTTGTAATGAAATCTCAAAACGGGAATACCATACTTATCAAGGGTATCAGGATCTATCTCACAGTAATTGTCATATTGAGGTACGCTCTCTCCTCTTCCTGACATACCGACCATAGAGCCATAAATTCTTCTGACATCTTTTTTGAGACCTACACCATATCCACCATTAGTAGATGGTTGTCCAAGTTCATTGAGAAGATATTTTCGCATGGTGTCCATTCCAAATCCAAATCCATAAGAAGGCATACTCATACCTCCCCAATATTCTATGTGGTAACCACGAGGAAAGTCTAGTTTTTTATTATCAAGCCACCACGGTGAATAAACGTGCAAACCGCCAACGCCATCTTCATTATATCTCGGTCTATCTACCAATTCTGGCATAAAAGCCATTCGATCCGTACCTGTAGAATCATGGAGATACCGACCTACCACACCAGAACTATTGGACAATCCATTTGGATGTGATTTTGATTTAGAATTCAACATGATACGAGCGGTTTCGCATGCTGAAGCAGCAAGGACCACGACTTTTGCACCAATTTTATATTCTTTAAGGTCTTTTTTATCGATGTAAACTACACCTGTTGCTAGACCACTATCGTCAGTAAGCACTTCCCTGACCATTGCGTGGGTGTACAGTTCTACTTTTCCTTTTTCCATAGCAGGTTTTACAAGGCACGTACTCGACGAAAAGTCAGCATATACTTGGCAGGCTCTACTACATTGTGCGCAAAAGAAACAAACACCTCGCTCTGCATTTATTTTTCTTGTCAGGATCGACAATCTAGAAGGTATCACGGGAACATTTGCAACTGCAGCTCCTTTTTTTACAAAAAGTTCGTGTAATCTTGGTTTTGGTGGTGGTAGAAAAAATCCATCGGGATCATTTGCCAATCCTTCATTTGTACCGAATACACCTATGAGTTTATCGACTTTGTCGTAATATGGTTTGACGTCTTCGTAGCTTATCGGCCAGTTGTCTCCGAAACCATCTTGATCTTTTCTTTTGAAATCTTTAGGTCCAAATCTCAGAGAAATCCTTCCCCAGTGATTGGTCCTACCACCGAGCATACGAGATCGGAACCAGTCAAATTTCGTTCCGTCTTTGCGCGTGTAAGGTTCACCTTCAATCTCCCAGCCTCCCCATGCAGCATCAAAGTCACCAAAAGGTCGTTGGGTATTAGCACCACGTCTTGGCGATTCCCATGGCCATCGGAGTTGTGTTCTGTACTCTTCTTTGGCGGGATCAAAATCACCACCAGCTTCGAGAACAGCCACAGATAGGCCAGCTTCTGATAAGATTTTGGCCGCCATTCCGCCGCCTGCTCCTGACCCTACAATGCAGACGTCATATTTTTTGTCTTGTTCTTTTATCTGAAAGCTCATTGATTTTTTGATTTCAAAGCCAAATATATTCTTATCTTTTTAAATGATCTAATATTTGTTTTCGAAAATCAAAAAAAGAAATAATTATGTATGGTTTTTGTGGTAAAAGATAGAAAGTATTTCTTTAAAAATGGGATGGTTTTGTTTTGAATCAAGTAATAGAGTGACCTAAGAAAAGTTAAAAGCACTTTGCATTAGCATTTGTTCGCTCCTACTGATTCCAATTTTATTAGCAAATTCTTTCCATTGACTGACAGCTGTTTTTACTTAATTTATGATTATATCCATTTGACCTTCGTTCAATCTAAAGTAAACTCCAACACTTTTAGCTAAGTCAAAATCCAACGCATTATCATTTAGATCAATATTAAGGGATAGACCTTCTTTATCAATAGAAGCATTCAAATCAAAAGCTGGAGACAATTCCCACCCTTCATTTGTTAGTAAAAATCCATGATTTCTTAAGTGGTCGTCTGTGTTGGAAACGGCAATATTAAATACGATTCTTCGCCAAAGTTGATTTAAATTCTCTTCAATATTTATACCAAAATTACTTATAAATTCTGCTATTTCAAGATAACTTGCAGGGCTATCTCTCACATGTACCTCTGTATTACCCGTCATGGTCATAGCTGAAGAAAAATGTATCCTTTCGTTTCCTTCCCTATCAAATCTTTTAGTAAAAAAAGTTTGATGTTTACCCATTATCTTTTCTATTTTGCTCGGTGCCATCTTTATGCCTGCCAATATAGCCAACTCATAAACCAAATATTCCCATGCGGCTTTGTCAATAACATCAGTTTTTGAAGGAAATTTTGCAATCCATAATTCTTTTTGGTTATCCATAATATTTGCTTTGGGTCTTGCACCACCGAGCGAAGATCCAGGCGCAATAAGAATCGTCAACCATTTTTTTATTTCGTTATTATTTCTATCATTTTCGAGCGACATTGCCGCATTTTGTAATTCTCGGATAGATGACCAAGGAGGTACAGAACTAACTAAGCTATTATCTAAAAAATCCCCATTGGGGTCAAGCTTAAATCTCAATGCACCCATTCTACTTTCATCATATACGCCTAGAAGAAAATCTATATCATATAAAGTTGGAACCTTAGTGTTACTTTCTTTAGCATTTAATATAGCTCTGCGCTTCATTAATGTTCTTCCCCAAGTATCTGGCATACTATCCAGAAAAACTCCAAAATTTTCTTTCTGATTTGGGTATTGTAAACCAGAAAAAAAGCCAATTTCTAGATCTAATAAAAACTTTCGACCCGTTTTGAACCAAGAAGTATCATACTCAAAACTAAATGCTTTTTTGCCTTTTGCCTGATGAACACTTAAAATACCTATCAATTGTGGCCCAGCCATTCCTTTCCAATGCACATAGACATAAATATCTGTTTTGTGAGTTATCATTTTTGTCTATTTTAATAATTCCAAATCTTGGAGTCTTCTGCCTAATTCATCATCGACTGCAAGTTTTAAAAAATCATCTTGGAGCCCGAATACTCTCATCACATTAAAATATGCACCCATAGCAACGCTTGGATTCCCTGACTCTATTTGGTACAACGTAGATCGAGAAATATCAGCTCTTTCTGCCACCTGTGTGGTCGTCAGTTTACGACGTTTGCGCGCCATTTTTAGGTTTTCACCCATTTTTTCCAAGAGTGGAATATATTTAGGAAAAATGATTTGTTTTTTGGTACTCATCACAAAATGATTGATATTTTGCACAAATATAATAGTTTTGATTATAATAACAATCAGTTTTTACGTATAAAAGATACCACCCTTTTTATGTTAATACAATTTATGACATCCCGAAGGGATGACATCATTTAGCGGAATTATTTCACCATACGATATGCCACTCATTCTGGGTTTTAAACAGCAATGCACATATATTTACAATAACCTTAACATCCCTTCGGGATTAAGGTAAGATCATTGAAATTAATTGTAAACCATATTTTAACATGTCCAAAAACCATTCAACAATGTATATGAACATTTTATTCAATCCTGTAGGGATGAAATGATTATAGAAAACATATTACACACCACAACCTAATCCCGTAGGGATGACATGATTTAGGTAATTATCTTTGTTTTGTTTTCAGTAATAAATACCTTTGAGCAAGGTTTTGGTAGTATTTGATAAGTTATTCTGAACAAATTTTAAAATTAAAAATAGTTTAGGCATATGATAAAATTTATTATTGCAAAAAAGGGAGTTAACCAAAATCAGATCTTTAATCCTGAAATTCTTATTGATAAAAATGATTTTGTAGAATTAGTTGATCACTCTACATGGTTGACATGGCACGAACTTACAATTTGGGGTAAAGAGTTTCATGACAAAAATCCAAATTTCGCAAAAAAGGAGTGTGCATATTATAATTTGGATTCCGGGGTTTGGGTTGATATCCATTATCTTGATGGTTATTGTTTGGTTATTTTTTATTTCTCTGGGAATTTGCTGAAAAATTAGATTGTCTTATTTGGGATAGATATTCATCGAAACTCATTTCTGAAGATTACTTAGAGACCCTGCGAATCAAAGAAGAAAATAAAAGTATCAAACTCACCAAAGAGCAGAGCCATGTGTTGGAATCCATTGAAGATCAATGCAGATGGTGGTATCTTCCTACAGATGATGTATCTCAAATATTAAAAATGTTAGATGTTCAACCAAATATAAAAGATGGAAACATCACCACCATCATCGATGATGTACAAAGAGAAAATGAAGTTACCATCGCCACTTTTACTGGTCATACGATCATATTTGGATTTAACGCACCATATATCTCTTATCCGGATCTCCAGAGTTATCTGGCAAAAGAAGAACAACAGACGCCACATCTACAGGACATACTCAACAAACTCAGCAAGACATTTGGCACTGCCGCATACTTTGAGTACAACAAAGATGATGAACAGATAGCTTCACTAGCTTGGTCATCCAAAGGCAAATTTGTCTATGGGCGATTTACATCAGAAGGCGAAGGATATGATGTCTTTGGTACACAAAAGAAAACCATGGATGTCAACCAAAAAACCATCATCAAAACAGCCAAAAAGCTGGGCATGACACCTGAAGACATCCTCACAGGAATAATGAAACAAAAAATACCTGTTCGGACTTTTATACAACATCATTGGTATATTGAGTCTAGATTAAAACATTAATGCTATTTATCCAAAACACCTACTTCACCAATTCTCCAGCCATACGTAGCAACTCTATCTCTGCCAATTTTACTTCAAAATCTGCGGTTATTTTTCTAAATTCTGTATCCACTAGATTGAGTTGAGCAGTTCTGAGTTCCAATGCATCAATCGTACCCAGTCTCATTTTATCTGTGGTGATATCGAGATTGCGTTGTGCAATTTTGATGTTATTGGTCTCTAGATTTGCTAGTTCTTTTGATGTAATGTAATTATTGTAGATACTGAATAGGTCTGTTTTTAATGCTAAAGCGGTTTGTTCTTTGTTAAGTTTGCCGCTTTCGACGCCAAGTTTTGCTACTTGGATTTCACGACTGTTGTTCCATCCATTAAAGATATTCCATCTTGCAGTCAGACCAAAAGACAATCCTGCATTCTGATTGAATTTTAAAATCCCGATTTCAGCTTGCAACCTAGTAAAGTTATATCCCAAATTTAAGTCTACCGTCGGATATCTATTTGCTTCCCATTGTTTGACATTTAGTTCAGAGATTCGTATGTTTTTATCTGCCAACCGTAACATCACATTTCGAGCTTCTGATTTTTCAGCAATATCATTATATTCGATTATTATAGGGCTTTCTGACACTGGCACAACTTCAAAAGATGTCTCTGGCGCTCGACTTAGCAATTCGTTAAGCTGGATTTTTGACGTTCTGAGTATGAGCTCTTGTCTTATCAACGCTGAACTATCTGCATTGATATCCACTTCTGCTTGTAATACTGGTATGCCTGAACCAGAACCCAAATCTTGTTTTAATTTGGCCAGTTGGTATCTTTCTTTTGATATTTCTATCGCTTTTTTAATCGTTTCGATCCTTCGTTGGTGCTGCTCAATGCTGTAGTACAAATTCATGACCTGGCTAATAGTATTTTCCATTTGGAACTGTACATTCAGTTGGCCAAGATTTTCTATTTCTGTTAGTCTGTCCTTATTGACAAACATTTGTAATCCATCAAAAACAGTCCATCCTAGTAGTAAATTGGCATTCAAGTTATTGGTATTGACATTATTACCTGTCCTAGTTTCTCCACTAAAAAACTCTTGTGTCGTATTGTTTACATTGTAGTTTTGACCAAAATTGAGCGACAAATTAGGAAGAAAACCAGCATTTCCCAAGGTGTTATTTGCTGTATTTACTTCTGTTGCATTTCTTGCGATCCTTACATTATAATTATTCTGTAAGGCGATACTTAAAGCATCTTTTAGGTTGAGTGCTTCTTGCCCATTTGATATTGAAGACCAAAAAGACAAACCCAAAAGCATCAATATTTTTAAACTACGAATATACATATATCTATTAAATTCTTAAAAAACTAATTAATCACGACAACATCCATTATTTAGTACGCCGCATCATCTGCATGTATCTTCTTTGCACGAGACATGTAGGTGTACAAAGCTGGAATAACAAAAAGTGTCAATAAAAGCGAAAACAATAATCCACCAATGATGGAAATACCCATAGAAACTCTACTCAAAGATGCTGCACCAAGAGCTAATGCTATCGGCAATGCGCCTAATATCGTTGCTAGACTTGTCATGAGAATTGGACGTAGTCTCGATACAGCGGCTTCGGTTACAGACTCGAGTGCACTGACGCCTTGTTCTCGTCTTTGATTTGCAAACTCAACGATCAAGATACCATTTTTGGTAACAATTCCTATCAATACGATGATACCGATCTGACTGAATATATTTAATGTAGAATCTGTGTACCAAAGTGCCAAAATCGCTCCTGCCAATGCCAATGGTACCGTAAACATGATGATCAATGGATCTACAAAACTCTCAAACTGTGCCGCCAATATCAAAAAAACCAATACCAAAGCTAAAATAAACGCAAATAATAATGTCGATGAACTCTCTTCAAATTCTTTGGATGGACCCGACAAATCTGTTCCGTAACTCTCATCCAAAACTTCTGATGCTATGTCTCGCATTGCTTGGATACCTTGACCAAGGGATACTCCTGGCACAGTACCTGCTGATATGGTTGCAGATACAAATCTATTGTATCTATAAAGTTGTGGTGGATTACTCTGCTCTGAAATGGTGATAAGATTGTCTAATTGTATCAACTCACCCGTTTTGCTACGTACATAAATAGACTTCATATCTGCGGGTTCGTTTCTATTGTCAAGGGTTGCTTGGCCTATGACTTGATATTGTTTTCCGTTTTTGATAAAGAACCCAAGTCTTTGTTCTGCAAAGTATAATTGGAGTGTCTGAGCAATATCCATCACAGAAACACCCAATATTTGTGCTCGATTTCTATCTATATCTATTTTTAATTCGGGTTTATTAAATTTCAAATTGATATCTACGGCTTGAAACATTTCGTTTTGTCTTGCTTTCTCCAAAAATGCAGGAATGACAGCTTTCAGTTTATCAAAGTTTTGTGCTTGGATGACAAATTGCACTGGAAGTCCACCTCGTCTATCTCCAATTGTTTGCTCTTGTGAAACGAAAATTCTGGCATCCGTATATTTTTTGACAACTTCACTTAATTCTGCGGCAATTTGCATTTGGCTCTTTTCTCTTTCTTCTGCATCTACCAATGTTATCCTTACAAACCCCGTATTTGAAGCTTGTGATGCACCAAAACCTGGTGCTGTAACAGATAGAATAGATTCCTTCTCTGGTATAGAACCTTCTATGTCTTTAATTACTTTTGTCAAAAAGTTGTTCGTGAAATTAAATGATGCTCCTTCTGGTCCTGTTGCATTTACTGAGAGTCTTCCTTTATCTTCTAGTGGGGCAAGCTCAGAAGGAAGTGTGCTACCCAATTGATATATCATCCATGAAGAAGCTATCATGATCAATACAGCCACCCATCTTATTTTGAAAAATAGCTTTAATGTTTTTTCATAAATATTGGTCATTCCCACAAAAAAACGCTCTGTAACTCTATAAAAATAGTTTTCATTGTCTCCATGTCTTAATAGATTGGCACTCATCATCGGTGTCAAAGTCAATGAAACAAATGCTGATACCAATACTGCGCCCGCCACCACAACACCAAACTCCCTAAATAGTCTTCCCGTAAGTCCCTGTAGAAACATAATGGGTAAAAACACGGCTACGAGCGTAACTGTCGTGGAAACAATGGCAAAAAATATTTCTTCAGAACCTTTGAAAGCTGCTTCCCTAGGAGACATGCCTTGTTCTACCTTTTGATAAATGTTTTCTAGTACCACAATGGCATCATCTACCACAAGTCCTGTTGCAAGTACAATACCTAATAGTGTCAAAATATTGATGGAAAACCCTGCCATGTACATGATGAAAAAAGCACTTACCAAGGAAATAGGAATGGCAATAACTGGAATTAAAGTCGATCTCCAGTTTCTCAAAAACAAGAAAATAACGATGACCACTAGTCCAAAGGACAAAAATACGGTCTCTTCTACTTCGCTAATGGCTTTTTTGATACCTACAGTAGTATCTAACGCTATCCCAAGTTTAAGATCAGAAGGAATTTCTTTTTTTATAATTTCCAATCTCTTGTAAAACTCATCCGCTATGGCAATATAATTTGCTCCTGGTTGTGGTGTAATCGCCACACCAATCATTGGTACAGCACCATTACCTCTCAATAATGATCGTTCGTTTTCAGGTCTTAACTCTGCAATACCTACATCTTTGAATCGGATGATGGCACCATTACTTTCTTTTACAATCAGGTCATTAAACTCTTCTACCGTCTCTATTCTACCTACTGTTCGTATAGTAAGTTCCGTATTATAGCCGTCTATTCTACCAGAAGGCAGCTCAACATTGGCATTGACTAGTGCACTTCTTACATCTACTGGAGTCACACCTTTTGAAGCCATTTTGGCAGGATCCATGATCATTTTCATGGCGTACTTTTTCTCTCCCCAAATATTGACACCACTAACGCCAGGAATCGTCTGAAAACGCTCTTTGAACGTATTATTACCTATTTCTGATAATTCTAAAAGGGTTCTTTGTTCACTTTGTACCGTAAGAGAGATGATTGGCTGTGCACTTGCATCGGCTTTACTTACGATAGGTGGATTTGCATCTGGCGGAAGATTTCTTTGAGCCTGTGATACTTTGTCTCTGACATCATTTGCTGCTGCTTCTAGATCGATTTCGAGCCCAAATTCAACGGTTATCGTACTACGACCATCGCTACTTGTAGACACGATAGATTTAATACCATCAATCCCGTTTATGGATTCTTCTAATGGTTCTGTAATTTGCGAAATGATTACATCAGAATTCGCACCTGTATAAGTTGTACTTACGGTAATCACGGGAGGATCCACACTAGGATAATCCCTCACGCCAAGGTAATTGTAACCGATTATACCAAATAATACGATGACAATAGAAAAAACAGTGGCAAGAACAGGTCTCTTAATACTCGTGGCCGATAAACTCATTTGTTATATTTATTAAATTACCTTATTCTGAATATTGACTTGCACGGAGGTGCCTGGACGCAATTGAAGGATACCTGAAGTAAGCACGGTATCCCCTATACTTATACCTGTCAATATTTGGATTTCTTTTTCTGTCCTTATGCCAGCTGTTACTGGCACACTAACGGCTTTACCTCCTTTACTTACAAACAACTTAGCTCCTGCAATATCAGGAATATAAGCAATAGTAGGAACCATGATTGCTTTGGTTTTTTCGCCGACTTGTATATTTATATCTGCAAATGAACCCGGAAAAACATTGCCTGATGGATTTGGGAAAGATGCTCTCACCATAGATGTTCTCGTCACAGGATCTATTTTAGGTTCTTTGGCAAAAACAGTCGCCTTGAGTGGTGATGTTTGCCCAGTAACGGTAAAACTTACGGAAGAGCCTGTTTTTATAAGACTATTATATTTTTCAGGAATGCTAAAGTCCAATTTTAAAGGATTAATATTCTGAATAGACGCAATAACTGTAGTAGGAGAAATGATAGCTCCTTCACTAATCGATTTCAAACCAACGATTCCACTAAAAGGTGCTACAATTTTTGTCTTGTCCAACTGTGTTTTTAGAATATCTACATTTGCTTTCAGAAGATTCAGGTTCGTTTTTGTGACATCATATTCCTCTTTACTTATTGCAGTAGAAGCCAACAATTGTTTTTGACGTTCTTCTTTTTCTTCTTGAAGTTTGATTTCAATATTTAATCGTTGCATTTGTGCTACAAGGTCATCATCATTTAATTTTACCAATAATTGACCCTTTGACACAGGACTACCTTCTTTAAAGTAAATTTTTACAACTCTGCCAGATACTTCGCTTTTGATTTCTACTTCTTCATTTGCAATGATATTTCCAGTAGTAGTAATGGTGTTGGAAGTTGTTTCTTCTTATGCTATGATTGCATCTACCGCAATGCTTCCATTACCTTTTGGTGCGCCAGAAGTTGCATCTTCCTTTTTCTCCTTGCTAACACATGAAACAAACAAAGTGATAGAAATCACGGCAAAAATAAAATTAAATATTTTCATTGAATAAATTTTGGGCTAAGACTGAAATAAAAATGAATACTAAAAAGATAAGCCTTTAACATAAATTTGCTTACGCCAAAAAAGTTTCATTTTTTTCAAGATAAAAACATAAGATTATGTTAAAATTTGGAATATAGATTTATATTGTGTTGAAAATCGAAATCAAAGCAAAATTATCAGCAAAATGCAAAGTGAAAACATTAAGCCGGGAAGCCCCAATGAAAACGAAATCATTGAAAATAAAGAACTAAGTATTTGGGAAGCTCTTTTCCCTGTTTTCATTCTTGTGGGTATGCTCGCGTATAATATTTATATTTTCGGAGATAGTGCTTTGGGTGGAAGTAATCAGTTTATCCTTCTCATTGGAGCTGCTGTTGCCGCTATTGTTGGTTTTAAAAACAAAGTTAAGTTTACTCAGATGATGGAAGAGGTGAGTCATAATGTTAAGTCCACATCAGGAGCTATATTAATTTTGCTAATGGTAGGCGCATTGTCAGGTACTTGGCTCTTGAGTGGCATCATTCCCACTATGATTTATTATGGGCTGCAAATTTTATCTCCTTCTATTTTTCTAGCTGCATCTTTGATTATTTGTGCTATTATTTCCATTGCTACAGGTAGTTCTTGGTCAACATCTGCGACCGTTGGTATTGCATTGATCGGAATAGGAAATACCATGGGTATAAATCCAGGTATGACTGCAGGTGCAGTTATTTCTGGCGCTTATTTTGGTGATAAATTATCTCCGCTCTCTGACACAACCAATCTTGCAGCTGCTATGGCTGGTGCAGATCTTTTTGATCACATTAAATATATGCTCATAACTACAATACCTTCTATGGTTTTCTCATTGATAGTTTTTATTATCTTGGGTATAAACCTTACTTCAACCGGTAATCCAGATATATCTGATAAATTAGCGGCTATTGATGCATCCTTCAATATTAGTCCATGGTTATTTTTGGTTCCCGCAGCAGTTATTTTATTAATAGTAAAAAAAACGCAACCTTTAATGGCTTTGCTTGCAGGTGCATTAATGGGAGGCTTAGCGGCTATCATTGCACAACCTGATATTGTTGTTAAAGTTGCTGGAGGGACGATACTCGACTTTAACACAGCTTACAAAGGTGTCATGACAGGATTGACCACTAAAACATTTGTCGAGACTTCCAATCCTGAATTAAATGATCTTTTTACTGGCAAAGGTATGGAAGGAATGCTTAGTACGATCTGGTTGATATTATGTGCGATGGTATTTGGTGGTGTTATGGACGCAATTGGTGCTTTGGCCAGAATAAGCCAAGCGCTGCTCAATATGTTTGACTCAATCTTTGGTCTATTTGCAAGTACTGTTTTTTCTTGTTTGGCCATCAATGTCACTGCATCAGACCAATATCTTGCCTTAGTCATTCCCGGCAAAATGTATAACAAAGCATTTGCTGATAAAGGACTCCATCCTGTGAATCTCAGCCGTACCCTCGAAGATTCTGGCACCGTAACCTCTGTACTCATTCCGTGGAATACTTGTGGCGCCTATAATGCAGGCGTATTGGGTGTGCCCACAGTTGACTATTTTATTTACGCTATTTTCAATTGGGTAAGCCCATTCATGACATTGCTTGTTGCTGCGTTAAAATTCAAGATAAAAGAACTCGTTCCTTCAAAATAGGTATTTAATTTATTTCATAAATCTGAAGTCAAAAATACAATAAAAACTTCTGATGTATGACAATTTGTCCTAGCTTTAAGACGTTTTCCTGACAAATATTGTAGGTTTTTACGATCTTTTATAAGTGGTATATATATTGCCCTATCTTTGTACTTGTGCTTCTCAATAAGTATATTTGTCATTTTGACAAATTAAAAAAGCTGCACATAAAATAATTTAAAAGATGTTTGATAGAAATAGATTTATGATGGATGATATGAAGGAAGAAGGTGATGTAATACCTGTTTTTTCGCTTGGTGATGATGAGTTAAAGTTTGAAGATTCTTACAAGGATACTATGCCTATTCTTGCGCTTAAGAACACTGTTCTTTTTCCTGGGGTAGTAATTCCCATTACAGTTGGGCGAGACAAATCTATAAAAGCACTTCAAAAAGCAGACAAAGGGGACAAATTTCTGGGTGTCTTAACCCAAAAAGATATGGAAAGCGAAGATCCAACACCTGAAGGATTGCACAATGTAGGCACGATAGCTCGTATCATGAAAATTCTTAAAATGCCGGATGGAAGTACTACTGCCATACTTCAAGGTAGAAAACGTTTTACGCCGGGTGTTTTTGTAGAAAACGAAAAAATGCTCGAAGCCACCATCAATATTATCGAAGAAAGTGTGCCCCTCAAAAATATTGAGTTTAATGCCATCATGTCTACGGTAAGAGATTTTTCTAAAAAAATTGTTGAGTTATCACCAAATATTCCTTCTGAAGCAAATATGATGCTTCAGAATATAAAAAACAATGGGTTTCTACTAAATTTTATTGCTTCCAATATGAATTTGGGAGTTGCAAAAAAACAAGAAATCCTAGAGACTAGCGACTATATGTCCAAAGCACATCTCGTCATGAATGTGATGAACGGAGAGTTGCAATTGTTGCAAATAAAAGACCAAATAGAGTCGAAAGTAAGGGGTGATTTAGAAAAGCAACAAAAAGAATATTTCCTCAACCAACAGCTAAAAACCATTCAGGAAGAGTTGGGCGGAAATCCTCAAGAAGAAGAACTCAATCGACTCCAAAAATTAGCAGATGCCAAAAAATGGTCTAAAGAAGCAAAAACAACCTTCGATAGAGAAATTTTAAAGGCTCGACGTATCAACCCACAAATAGCTGAATATTCTGTCATTTTGAATTATCTAGAACTAATGCTTGACCTTCCTTGGGATGAAGTCACAAAAGATAATTTTAATCTCAAGAAAGTACGCTCTGTTCTTGACAAAGATCATTTCGGACTAGAAGATGTCAAAACCAGAATCATCGAACACCTAGCAGTTCTTAAACTTAAAGGTGATATGAAAGCGCCCATTCTATGTTTAGTAGGTCCTCCAGGTGTAGGAAAAACAAGCCTTGGTAAGTCAATTGCCACCGCATTAAATAGAAAATTTATCAGAATGTCTCTTGGCGGGCTTCATGATGAAAGTGAAATTCGTGGACATCGTAAAACATACATCGGAGCCATGCCCGGTAGAATATTACAATCTATTAAGAAGGCAAAGACATCAAACCCAGTATTTATACTAGACGAGATAGATAAATTGAGCAAAGATTTTCGTGGTGATCCTTCATCTGCACTATTAGAAGTGCTAGACCCTGAGCAAAACTCTACGTTCCATGACAATTATTTGGATATCGATTATGATCTATCTAAAGTAATGTTTATTGCTACAGCAAATTCATTGTCTACTATTCAACCTGCATTATTGGATAGAATGGAAATTATTGACATCAGTGGGTATTCGATAGAAGAAAAAATAGAGATTTCTAAAAGACATTTAGTACCAAAACAAATTGCTGAACATGGTTTGAAAGAAAAAGATGTCGTTCTATCACCACAAATGTTACAGTTTATCACACAAAAATATACACGTGAGTCGGGAGTGAGATCATTAGATAGAACTATCGCTGGCGTTATGCGTAGTGTGGCAAAAAAAGTAGCCATGGATGAAGAATATCAGCCTAAACTCACCCAAAAGGAAATAACTGGTGCACTTGGACCAATTAAATTTGATAATGACGAATATACAAAAGTAGACATCTCAGGTGTAGCGGTAGGTCTAGCTTGGACAAAGGTAGGTGGTGATATTCTATTTATTGAGGCAATTACCAGTAAAGGCAAGGGCAAACTTACACTGACTGGGAACCTTGGCGATGTCATGAAAGAATCCGCGTCTACAGCTTTGAGTTATATCAAAGCACATTGCACGTCACTAGGAATAGAAGCCGAAGCCTTTGAATATACAGATATACACGTACATGTGCCCGAAGGTGCGATACCAAAAGATGGACCAAGTGCAGGTATTACAATGTTGACGGCTATAACTTCAGCTTTAAAAAATAAACCTGTCAAATCACACTTGGCAATGACAGGAGAGATTACATTAAGGGGAAAAGTCCTTCCTGTAGGAGGCATCAAAGAAAAAGTACTTGCCGCCAAAAGATCAGGTATTACTGAAATCATGATGTGTGAAGAGAATAGAAGACACGTCGAACAAATTCCTGCAGAATACATCAAAGGTATCAACTTTATCTACGTTTCCAAAATGGATCAAGTCATTGAAAATGCGTTAGGGTTTTTAGTGTTCTAAATTATTCCTAAATTAATTTATACTTTAAAAGGGCTGGTAATTATAAAAATTATCAGTCTTTTTTGTTTAATCAGATTCTCAGATAAAATCATATTCATAAAAATTCGTTAAAACGGTGTTAAATAGACTTTTAGGTTTATATTTACACGATTAATAATCGTTCTGTTTTATGAATAGATTGTTTTTTATTTTTTTAAATATCCATATATGTTCCAAAAGATACTTTTCCTTGTGTTGATGATTTCATTTAGTTTTCAGTTTTCTATTGCACAAAAAACTAAAGAGCCTATTAAAGTAGTTCAATTTTCTGGTATGGTTTTCCACGAAGAAGGTGGTAATCCTGTGCCTTTGCCATACACAAATGTTGCTGTCATGGGAACTAATCGTGGAGCTGCGGCAGATATGGACGGTTTTTTCTCTTTTGTAGCACTTGCTGGAGAAACCATAGTCTTTTCACGAATAGGATTTCAAACAGTAGAAATAAAAATTCCTGATACACTTGTGTCGGATCAGTATAAATGGATACAGATTATGACAGAAGACAATATCATCTTGCCTGAAGCAATTATTATGCCGTGGCCGAGTAAAGAACATTTCAAACAAGAATTCCTTGCGATTGATATCTCTAATGAATTAAGAGAAAACGCTCAAGCTAATTTAGCAGACGAAAAGTTGAAAGAAATCAGGTATTCAGTACCAGTTGATGGTCGTGAAACCACGAGTTTAGTCATAAAACAACAGGCAACAGATTATGTCTACACCGGTCAGATGAAACCCCAAAACATCTTCAACCCTATCGCTTGGAAAAAATTTATAGATGCATGGCGTAGAGGAGATTACAAAAAAAAGGAAAATAAATAAATTCTGTCACAAAAATAGTGCAGTAATTTTTACCTTTGACCCGTTATAAGAATTGTAAAAGCAATTAATTTCTTTTACAACAATATTAGGGTAAGAATCTTTTTAGGTCAAATCGGTTTATGAAAATCACAGATTATTTTGACAAGTCTCAAGGAGAGACTTTAGTATCTTTTGAAGTACTTCCTCCACTCAAAGGTGGTAGTATGAATGACATCTTTAAGACGCTAGATCCATTGATGGAATTTAAGCCACCTTTTATTGATGTCACATATCATAGAGAAGAATTTGTCTATAATAAACAACCTAGTGGATATTATCAGAAGGCAGCTATTCGCAAAAGACCTGGTACAGTAGGTATTTGTGCATCAATCATGCATAGATATGGCATAGATGCTATTCCTCACCTTATCTGCGGTGGATTCTCTGTCGAAGAAACAGAAAATGCACTGATTGATCTTAATTTTTTAGGTATAAATAATGTATTGGCATTACGTGGAGATGCCCGTCAGTTTGAAGATAAATTCATTCCGGAACCGACTGGGCATAAGTTTGCTGTCGATCTCGTAAAGCAAATTAACGACATGAACCACGGTGTATATTTAGATAGCAACATCGAAAAAGGTACACCTACAGAATTTTGTATAGGTGTAGCTGGTTATCCAGAAAAACATTTTGAGGCACCAAATTTTGCCATAGATATTGACTACCTAAAACAAAAAATAGATGCGGGAGCTAGCTATATTGTGACCCAAATGTTTTTTGACAATTCTAAGTTTTTTGAGTTTAGAGATGCGTGTACAAAGGCTGGCATAAATGTTCCTATTGTACCTGGTCTCAAACCTATCACCAAAAAATATCAACTTACATCAATCCCACGAAAGTTTTTTATCAATTTTCCTGAAGACTTAGTCAAAGAAATGATGAAAACAGATGATAAAGATATCAAAACACTTGGTATTGAATGGTGTATCGCTCAGTGTAAGGAATTGAAGGCCCAAGGCGTACCTTGTCTCCACTTTTACACAATGGGTGATGTGGATACAACCTATAAAATTGTAGAAAAAATATAGCTTTCTATCCTAGATCCACGTGATGGCTAAAAACTTGCTTACCAAAAAATAAAGGAGCATGCGTGTCAAAATCTTGTTCAGTTCCAGTGGTAAAGAATTCTGTTGTGGCATCCTTTGATATTTTACGCTCTAAATTGATATGTCTATTCAAGTAATCTTTTAAACTTTCTGCTACTATTTCGTCTTGACTGGTAATCTTGACCGTTGGATGTACGAGTTTTTCTAAAATATCCATCAAGACAGGATAATGTGTGCAACCGAGCAAAATGGTATCAATATCTTTTGATTGGCTAAAAAGACTTTCTAAATCCTTTTTAAAAAAATACAATGCTCCTTCGCTTTCAAACTCATTATTCTCTATCAATGGCACCCACATAGGGCATGCTTGCTGGAATACTTTTGCATCTGGCCAATATTTTTGAATTTCGATAGGATAAGAATCTGAATTTACGGTCCCGCTTGTTGCTAATAAACCTATGTGATTGCTATTTGTCAGCTTGCCAATAGTCTCGGAAGTTGGTCTAATGACACCCAACACTCTATTATCAGATTCTGTAATATGGGATAAATCGTTTTGCTGAATTGTCCTTAAAGCTTTTGCAGATGCAGTATTACAAGCCAAGATCACCAATGGACATTTTTGATCAAAAAACCATTTGACACATTGTAAGGTGTACTTATAAACAGTATCAAAACTTCGTGTACCATATGGTGCTCTTGCATTGTCACCTAAGTAAATATAATCATATTGTGGTAGTTGTTTTTTAATTTCTTTGAAAACAGTAAGCCCTCCGTAACCACTATCGAATATACCTATTGGTGTTTTCATCTTATTTTTTATAAACAAAAAATGTCATTGATGAATGAACCACCAATGACATCATTTCTAATTAATTAAATATTTTAAGTACGACATCTTATAAATTGATACCTAACTTAGCTTTTACAAGCTTAGACGCATCTGCCGATGGATCTGCATACAAGACCAAACCTTGGCTTGAATCAAAGATATATAAAAACCCATTTTCAGCTGCTACATCTTTGATGGCTTGATTTACTTTGTCTTGTATTGGCTTTAACAATTCTTCACTCTTCTCATAAATCTTTTGCTGACTAGATTGCTCAAACTCTCCTAGTTGACCTTCCTCTAGCTTCAATGCTGCGGATTGTTTTTCTATTTCTACAGGAGCCAACTCTCCCGTCTGTTGCTTTTTCTGAAGCTCTTGATATTTAGTCTGTAGGCTTTGCACCATTTCTTGACCTTTTTTCTGAAACATTGCTTTCATAACTTCAATATCAGAATTTGCTTGTTTTACTTCCGGCAATAACGTCAATATCTCTTGTGTATTTATAAATCCAATTTTTTGTGCATCAACAACTAACTGAATCGAAAATACTAAGAAAAAGGCTAAAATTACTTTGTTCATTATAATAATAAGTTGTGTTTTAATAAATTGTTTTGTGATTAAAGAGCGCAAAAATAACCTTAATTTTTGATATTAAGCCTCTTTTTAAGGTCCGCTGTTTTGTCAAACTCTGGATTTGTAAACAAAATACCCGATGCTCCACCTTTGTCTAAGATGATATCATAGCCTCTATCTGCTGCATATGATTCGATTGCTGCAAAAACTTTCTCTTGGATAGGAGATACCATTTCTTGTCTTTTAGTGAATAATTCACCTTCGGGACCAAATTTTTGTTTTTGAAGTTCTCTCACTTCTGCTTCCTTTTTAACGATTTCCTCTTCTTTTTTTGCCTTGTCTTCAGCACTCAAAAGGACTTGCTCTGCTTGAAACTTGTTATATAGACTTTTCACTTTGTCAAACTCTACTGCTATTTGTTGTCTCCATTCAGCAGAAATTCTGTCTAGCTCTGTCTCTGCCACTTTGTAATCAGGCAATGTCGATAAGATTTCATTGATATCTACGATAGCTATCTTTTGAGCATTCATGTTAAACATAAATCCCATCATAATAATAGCGGATAAAAAGATCTTTTTTGTGTTCATTTTTCGTGAATTAAATGTGGTTAGAAAAAAATTTGCCAAAAATACAATTTTATTGCGTTGTATCTATATATAAGACAACAACATTGGTCCAAAAGTTACTTAGAGTTTGGTTTTACAAAGTTGTTAAATATATATAAAAGTTTGATTATTAATGATTTATAATGATTTTACCTAAAAAATATCCTTTGTTTTAACTATAGTTTAACGTCGTTTAAAACGATTTTCGTATCTTTTTTCTCAAACTTTAATAAGATAACTTGAATTTAAGAATCATATTTGAATGGCTTTTAATGAAAAGACAACTATAATTCTGCTACATTTGCGTCAAGAAAAGTTGATTTAAAGTCCTAAAATATAATGGATTTTGATTTATTATTTCTTTACAATTGGAAAATCAGTTTTATGTTTTATTCCAAATCTACTCATTTTTTAATCTTTTGTTATTAATAAACGAACAACCGTTATAGCCAAATATAATCTATGAATCCATATATCATTAATGGTGACCAAATAGAAGTGTCAGAACTTTACAACTTGATAAAGGAAGCAAGGCATCTTTTGTTAGGTCAAGATGTTTACCAAAAAATAGTATTAAATCGTCAATATTTAGAATCTCGAGTATTAGATCCCGACTCTGTGATCTACGGAATTAACACCGGTTTTGGCTCTTTGTGTAATATTCAGATTTCAAATGAAAACCTAGAGAAACTGCAAGAAAACCTTGTTCTCTCTCATGCATGTGGTATGGGAGATCTTGTACCTGAATATTTATGTAAACTCATACACTTACTCAAAATATTTAATCTTTCACACGGTTGTTCTGGTGTGAGAGTTGAATTAGTACAAAAGCTTATTGACCTGTATAATGCTGGGATTACACCTGTTATCTACCAAATGGGTTCTCTTGGTGCATCAGGTGATCTTGCACCACTTGCTCATTTGAGTTTGCCATTACTTGGAGTAGGAAAAGTATATCTAGGTGGTGAAATGATGGATAGCAAAAAGGCATTAGAGATCAAAAACATAACACCTATTGTTTTAAAATCAAAAGAAGGTTTGGCCTTACTCAACGGCACACAATTTTCACTAGCATATGCGTCTGTTATTGTGGCAGAAGCTAAAAGCATTTTCCATCTAGCAAATAGAATTGCTGCATTATCTATGGATGCTTATGTGTGTGACATCTCTCCTTTTGACCATTTACTGCATGACATCAGACCGCACAAAGGACAACTAATCACGGCTGCACAAATTCACAAATTGCTCTCAGAAAGTGGTGTAAGAATGATTGAGAAACTCAGTGTGCAAGATCCTTATTCTTTCCGATGTGTACCACAAGTACATGGTGCAAGTTACCAAGCGATATCACATGCAGAAGAAATCATAAATACTGAAATCAACTCGGTGACTGACAATCCGAATGTGTTTCACGAAGCAGATAAAATACTTTCCGGTGGAAATTTTCACGCTCAGCCATTGGCACTAGTCCTTGATTATCTGGCTATTGCGATGGCAGAGTTGGGTAGTATCTCCGAACGTAGAGTATATCAACTCATCAATGGAGACCGTGGCTTACCAGCTTTTTTAACCAAATATCCTGGACTTGACTCAGGTTTTATGATTGCTCAGTATACGGCTGCTTCGATAGTAAGTCAAAACAAACAGTATTGTACACCCGCATCTGTGGACTCTATTGTGTCTAGTATGGGTCAAGAAGATCATGTGAGCATGGCCGCAAATGCCGCAACAAAAGCATACAAAGTTTTACAAAATCTTAAATCTTTGCTCGGTATTGAATTATTGACTGCTGGTCAAGCATTTGAGTTTAGAAGACCTGTCAAATCATCTGATACTCTTGAAGAAATGTACACAGAACTTAGAAGTCAAATACCTTTTTTAGAAGAAGATAGACTTATGCATGATGATCTTAAAACAGCCGAAAATCTGGTTAAAAAATGGGTGGGAGAAGGTATTTAATTTCAATATGCCTTCTTTTTTCGTTTTGGTTTTACACATCAGGACAATCTCAGTATTCTGTTGGTCTTAGTTTTAGTCCTTCGAAATTTGTTCGTCATTCCAAAAAAAGCACGTTTGAATCACCTACTTCATCATACTTTTGGAAAACACATTACAGTCATAAAGTAAGTGGTAGTGAAGGCTGGCACCGATATTGGAAACGACCCACCATTAATTACAATGCACTTTACTTTCATATTGGTGACGATCGTGTATTAGGAAATGCATTTGGTGTTTTTCCGGCTATGTATTTTGATATTTTTGCAATTCACAAGACAAAGTTCTACTTCCATTTTGGTACAGGGTTGGCTTATCTTAGCAAAAAGTATGACAAACTCACCAATCCAACCAACAATGCCATTGGTTCGCATTGGAATAATATCACGCATCTTGGATTTACTCTTAACCAAACTGTTCACAAAAATCTTAGTATCTCTGCAGGAACACATCTTACCCATTTCTCAAACGCACGCACATCTTCACCTAATGCCGGCATCAATATGGTAGGATTTACTTTGGGGTTGGTTCAAGAAATCGATGTGAAGTCAGCAAACGAAACAAACAAATATGAACTGAAAAACGATAGTATCACAAAAAGATGGGGTGGAGAATTACTCCTAGGTTATGGCATCTCAGAAGCTGCCGATATTGGTTGAACAAAGTATGGTACCTATTTTGTGAATGTAGGTGGATCATATGCATTGTCACCTTATTGGAAAGTAATCGTCGGTGGCGAATATGAATATAATCAAGGTGTCTTCCAATTTTTTTATCAAGACTTTATTCCCACAGACGAAGCAAAACAAAAAGCCACAAATACCGCAGCATATCTTGCTACAGATTTAACTTTCGGAAAGCTAGCTTTTAGAATTCAATCAGGCTACTATTTACCATTTCCTGCCCTTTCAGAGATAAATACACCTTTTTACTTCAAAATTAACTTCAACGTCTATCCTTTTCCAAATCATTGGACCGTCAAACCATATGTTGGTGTCTTATTAAAATCTCATATTGAAGTAGCACAATATATGGGAATAGTTTCAGGGGTTTCGTTTTGAAATTGATAGATTCTTTTATTGAAATGCTACCTTATTTCTGATTTTTATCGATTTTGATTATTTTTGTGTTTGTAAAAGTTTTGTAGATTAATCCATAAAACAATTATGAATAAAATTTTTAGAAATGGATAACAACGCAAGTAAAAATCAAAACTATTTTGATTTAATCTCAATAGATTTAACCCAAATAAGTCATTAGAAAATCAAGTTTGAAATTGATAGGGAAAAACGATATCATCATACTTTCCAAAAAGTCCATCCCACCACTTTCTATTTTTGATAGCAATTGCTAAGTTTAGGATTCTTTGATTTCCATTT
>JBGSOH010000277.1:0-12270 GCA_041739205.1 Saprospiraceae bacterium | reverse complement strand
TGTCGGTCCTAATGTATCTATCCTTGGCGATGATATTTTATGTACAGGATTTACCACACAATTAAGTCCATCTTCTGGTGGTGTCTGGACGAGTAGTCATCCATCTATCGCAACGGTGAATAATGCAGGATTGGTTACCGCAGTATCTCCAGGTACGGCATCATTTATTTTTACCAATAGCATTACCAATTGTACTTCATTGCCTACTGATGATATTGTAGTCAGTTCAAAACCTGTTGTTGCCATCACTGGCGCATCATTAATATGTGAGGGAGGAACTACACAGCTATCGCCTACATCAGGTGGTATGTGGATCAGCAGTAATAATGCTATTGCCATTGTAAGTTCTTCTGGACAAGTAACGGCATTAGCAGCAGGCATGGTGACATTTAGTTTTATAGATTTTACTACCATGTGTACGTCAGATCCGACGGCGCCTATTACGGTTGCAGGACGTCCAGCAACTACGCTTACGGGTGCTGGTCAACTTTGTATCGGTTCTACTACTTCTTTTTCTCCTTCTGTCGGAGGTACGTGGGTAAGCAATAATCCTTCTATTGCCACCATCACAAATGCTGGCGTAGTTATAGCATTGGCAGCTGGACAAGCGACATTCAAATTTACGAACATTTCAACTGGTTGCATATCGGCTAATACTGCACCTATTGCCGTATATGCAAAACCAGTTGTAACCATAAATGGCTTAAATTCTATTTGTATTGGAGGTGGCACTTCGCTTTCTCCATCTACTGGTGGGACATGGGCTAGTACAAATCCAAGTGTAGCAACGATCAGCAATAATGGTATCGTTACAGGGATTAGTTCTGGTACAGCTACTTTTATTTTTACAGAGACGTCATCTGGATGTGTTTCTAATCCTTCCGCTCCAATAACCATTGGTCAAAAACCAAATATTTCCTTACTTGGAGATGCTATGTTGTGTATCAATGGCACTACATCGTTTTCTCCATCTACTGGTGGAAACTGGACGAGTAGCAATCCGAATGTTGCCACGATAACAAATACTGGTATCGTAACAGCCATAGGGCAGGGTAGTGTCACCTTTGTATTTACGACAGATGGTGGCTGTGTATCTGAACCTTCTATTCCTATTATTATCAATGGAAAACCTACTATCAATGAATTGACAAACAATGGAATTTGTATAGGAAGTACACTAAATTTATCAGCTTCTAATGCTGGTACATGGACTAGTAGTAATCCATCCGTGGCTTCTATAAATAACCAAGGTGTGGTAATTGCAATTGCAGCGGGAACGACATTTTTTACATTACAAGATGGCAGTACAGGTTGCCTTTCTAATCCATCACAATTGTTTACGATACATGCTAAGCCGACGATATCTTTAAATGGTCCGTCACAAATATGTATAGGAAGTACAACAAACCTTAGTCCTACGACTGGAGGCGTGTGGATAAGCAATCAACCGACTATTGCTTCAATTAATAATTCAGGAGTGGTCTCTGGCCTAAACAGTGGCAACGCGACGTTTTCATTCACACAGAATTCCACAGGCTGCACCTCTGATGGAATTGTAACAGTGACTGTCAATACGAAGCCAGCGATTACTTCTGATTTTAATACTTTGTGTGTAGGCGCGACCAATACTTTGAGCCCTACTTCTGGAGGTACATGGACGAGTTTAAATCCTAGTATTGCTTCAGTAACTGCATCAGGTGTGGTGACAGGACTGCAACAAGGTATTACTAGATTTACATTTACCAGTGCAAGTTCAGGATGTACATCTAATCAATCTAACCCAGTTATCATTGTGGGGAAACCATCCATAGCTTTGACTGGTCCTGCGGATATCTGTATAGGTGCTACGACTTCACTTTTCCCATCTACAGGTGGTACTTGGATAAGTAATCAACCTTCTGTGGCTACGATTACTAATGATGGTGTGGTCACAGGTGTGGCTGTGGGTGAAGCGAGATTTGCCTTTCAAGAATCTTTTTCTGGATGTTTATCTGAATATTCATCTCCGATCCACGTCTTAGGGCCAATCGAAGTTTCCATCACTGGACCTACCAATGTTTGTCTTGGTTACACCACCCAATTATCACCTTCTACAGGTGGCATTTGGATGAGTACTAATCCTTCCATTGCCAAGGTTAATAACTCTGGTATGGTCACAGGTATCGCACCGGGAAAAGTTTCATTTTATTTTATGGATAATATCACAGGGTGTATCAGTACCTTACCAGATGATGTATTGACTATCAAAAGTTGTATCGATCCAGATTTTAATGTCACCACTGTAGGTGTTCAATTATTAGGTAATGTAAAAACAAATGATGAAATACCTGTGGGTACGATTTATGGTCAATCCATGATTTTGGTGTCAAAACCTTCTGGAAGTATATCAAATTTAGTTGTTAATGCGGATGGTTCCTATACATTTACAGGAGATAAAGTAGGCGTTTACACTTACAATGTGTCTGTTTGTCTTCCGACATACGTTTTTGGTTGTCCTACTTCACAGCTCATTATCACCGTGATAGATCCGTTGACAGGTAAAAAAAGTATTGTACCTAATTTAGATATAGCCACAACATTTGCTGGACAAGCATTGACCATTCATACGATGGCTAATGATAAATGTATCAATGGTGTGGAATGTCAGTTATATCCTGAAAACATAACGATTACTAAAACGCCAAACAATGGACTTGCTAGCATAGATGTTTCAGGCAATATTATATATACACCCAATCAAGGTCATGTAGGTATGGATACCTTAATATACAGGGTTTGTTCTGATGTGGATCCAAGTAATTGTATGGAATCCAAGCAGATCATCACCATTAATGCAGTTTCAGCTATCAATAGTACCGTGGCTGCGGATGATTTTTTCAGTGTTTACCAAGGATATACTTTGGATGGCAATGTATTGGTAAATGATAGTGACCCAGAAAATGATGGTCAAACTATTGTAGCGCAAGGTGGTATGGGTAATCCTATGTCTGTATCATCAGGTTCGTATTATCTGAGTAGCAATGGACAATTGACTTTTACCCCTAATCAAGGATTTACAGGACCTGTCGATATAGTGTACACAGTGTGCGATCAAAACACTACCCCCTTATGTGTCAGTGCGACAGCGCATCTCTTGGTATTGAGAGATATGACTTTGCAGTTAAGGGTGTATTTAGAAGGTGCGCTAATAGATAACGGTGGACAAAAAGCGTCTGATAATAGACCATTGATGAGAGATAATCTTCGTAATAGTCCATTTAATGGTGCTAATTATATTCCTGTAAAAGACCCATATAGTTTTGCAACAACTTATGTAGATGTTACTTCCAAATTTACCCATGTAGGTCCAGGATTATTACCTAGATATCAGGAGATTATTGATTCAGCAGCCGTTTTCAGCATCACAGGGCAGAATGCCATTGTTGATTGGGTATTTGTAGAATTGAGATCAAAGTCTAATTATAGAACCGTGATAGCTACAAGATCAGGATTATTGCAGAGAGATGGCGATATTGTCGATGTCAATGGTGTAAGTCCTTTAGCATTTTCTGGCGTTTTGGTGGATAGTTGTTATGTGGTTGTTCGCCATAGGAATCATTTGGGTGTGATGTCACAAAAAGTGTCTACAAGAACTCTAGTCGACTTTACAAAGAATAGTCAACCCGTTTTTGATTATGGAACATCGCTCAATAATGGATATGATTATACAGGATTGGCATTAAAGGATGATGTAGTATATGGATATAGAGCTATGTGGGCAGGAGATTTTGATGCAAATGGAAAGATAAAATTTGTCAATCCTGGAGATGATCAGAATGTACTGTTTTTTGATGTCTTTGCTTATCCTACCAACGTCATGAACACATCCAATTATAACTTTACCTATGGATATTTCCAAGGTGATTTTGATATGAATGCCAAATCAAAGTATGACAATCCGAATGATGACAAAAATTATTTGTTTAGTCAGTTGCTACTCCATCCATTGAATATAGGTTTATTGTCCAATTTTAATTTTGTAATTGAACAAGTGCCTTCAGGGTTGTGATATGTTAAAAAAAAGAAATTTAGGATAGTATTTAATAATAAATGAGCTTATGGTTAGATCATAAGAATTTTGGTTGCTTAGTATTTTGAAGTCCGTTTGTTGGTTACTCTCATCTCAAATTAAAACCCAATGAATGGACTTCATTTTTTTTGTAAAAACCAGAACAGTGAAGGAGCTATGCTTAACATTTCGAAAAAAGATGGCATAAGGATTTAGAAATAGCATACAAGATTACCCAAAGAAGGTTTTATTCTGAATCTGGATGAAAGAAGGCTTGTTTTAATCATACCTAGTTTCCATAAAAATACTACCATACATACCGAGTAGCTACAGTCATGTATCAAAGCGACCGCTAATTCTATCAGTCATGTCGCCAGTTCTATCAGTCATGTCGGTAGTTCTATCAGTCGTGTCGCTAATTCTATCAGTCACGACGGTAGTTCTGTCAGTCACGACGGAAGTTATGTTAAAGGAGTCTTAACATTTTATAGCGCAATCGGTCGATATGTTAAAGGAATTTGCAATTCTATCAGAGATGGCTGTCGTTTTGTCAGAAATTAAACAAAAAATCATTTTTCCGACGCGAGTTCTATCAGTCGTGTCGCGAGTTCTATCAGTCATGTCGCGAGTTCCGTTAAATAAATCTTAAAATATTGGTTGTTTTGGTGTTTTTTTATGTTAAAATTGTTTTTCACTTATCATTCAAACAACAAGTTACCAGATCATTTATCACTTTTACCCAATTTTCGTCATTTTCTGGCTGCTCAATATATACTATACTTTTTCCTTCTTCTTTGGGATCGAGAAAATGCTGTACTTTGCTAAAGACTTTATATCTTGACCAGCTATTGTGGGTGAGTTGTATGAAGTAAAGTTGTGTTGGTTTATTACTATCTTTTCTTTCTTCATAAAATTCTATGCCCTTAGCAAGTTCAATGTCTATGATGTAATTTGTTTCTAAAAAGTCTGGGCTCAATAAGTACACTAGAATATCAGATGTCTCTAATTCTGTTTGTATAGCGGCATCCCATTCTGTACCAGTATTAATCATACGATCAACCCAAATGCTGATGAGACCTTCTTTCTTTAGTGGGTTGAGATGGGTTTTAAACCTATTCATGTAAGCTGAGTTCTTAGATGAATATGAAATGAATAGCTTTTTGGGTGTAGGAAGATTTTTTGATTTCGGCAAAAATGGATTAAATACTGATGTAAAAACACTTTTTTCTTTGTCAACTATTTTATTATTCTCTATCAAAAACAAATTGATATATGGCGGATATTCTTGCTTATTGTACAATTGTTTTTTGTAGTCTATATACCATTTATCATCTGTAGAAAGAAACATGTCTATGTTTGTACTTAAATTTAATCTGTTGTCGTGCAACTGTTTTAATATATTGTAATTACTGTCTTCATTTTCAATCACTTCAATATTCAGATCTTTGGATTTATCTCTATGATAACTTGCAGATGCTTTAACTTCATCAAACCAAATACTTCCAAAAACCTTTTTGGACTCAGATTCCATAAATTTTTCCAACTCAGGGAAAGATGTTTGTGAAGGAAGAAACTGTAAATGACCATAATCCCAATAAGCTGCCAATACAGATTTAAATAGATAGGTATAAATTTCGTTTCTAAGATACTCCTTATGTTTCGGTAAGGCAAGCCTTATACTTAATTTCAATAATGTAAGGTCCAAAGTGATTTGTACTTTAGCCATATGAACACTCTCATCAATTTTAAGGCTAAAGATAATTTGATCTCTATAATAATATTTTTTACCAGGATTGGCACCAAATCTACATATAAGCCGCGGCATTAATCCATGTGGCACATAATCCTTAAACCTGATATAAAAACCATTATCAATGTCCATTGTGGCCAAATCATGTAATGGATCATTATCAGGTTTAAGGGAAAGATATTGAGGTATGATGTGTAACTTATCAAAATCATCATAATGCAAAATGCCAGCATCTTTCATCAAGGTCATCATTTCATTTGAAAATAATCCTTCTAAAATACCTTTCTCATATTTACCTACTGAATCGCTTAATTCTTTTTTGTTAAGCGTATTGTGAATGGTATAGCTAATTCCTTCTGGATTCAGCCAAATTAAATTCTTTTCTTTAATGTAATATATAATGCCACGATCATGAAGAATACCTAGGAACCACTGATCATACCCTTTTAGTTTAAATTGCTTGCAAAATTCAACTAAATTAATTGGTTCTGCTTTTTCTTTATGTTCTTTATGTTGTTCGATTACAGCATTGAAGATTTTCAAGTGTTCTTCGGTAAAGCCTTTTTGTTGAATAGCTTTATTGTTGTTTATCCAAGCATTAATGCTGTGATAAAGAGCTTGCCTTTCCAATTTAAATAGCTCCGTATCTTTGTCATTTTCTAACGGAAAACTAACATGAAACTGCTTTTTAATGCCATATTCGGTAATTTCATCTCTATCCAACTTATATTTGACTTTATCTCCATCAAAAAGATTTTGAACCAAAAACACAGGTTGCTTAATAGTGGTGGTTTCATTGAACCATTCATCTTGTTGTTTTTTTAACTGAAGTTCATATAGGTTTGAAAAATAGTAATTGATATTGCCTAGCCAATATTTTTGATTGAAATGATAAGACTCCATTTCGTTTGGATCTGCTTTTCTATTTTCATCAGATCCTTGACGCCATAATACTAAAAATAGACTTTGAGACGAAAAAAACATATTATACGTATTGTGATAGTAGTCTTGACCACCAAAATCATACATGATCGCTTTGGTGGTATTTTTATCTTTAAGATTTCTAATAAGAAGGCCATGTGTAGATGCTTCTCTTTCTGCTGGGTTAATACCTTCACTTAGTAAGGATAATGCGGTGGTTGATTTACCTGCTTGTGAATTTCCTAATAAGATAATCTTTAAAGGTAAATCTTCATATTTTATATTTCCTTGGTTCTTTAAGTAGTTTTGGATTAGCGATTTTAATTGGCCAGCATCTTTTCCTACTTGCTCTAGAATTTCAGGGTTTATCCATTCTTCTTCTTCAAAAGGATTATTTGAAATATCTATGGATTCAATGTGTCCAAGCAAATTTACAAATTTCTCAAGCCCTTCTATTTTTGTGAGTTGATTGGATACTAAAGATAATACCTTCAGCCGTTTGAGCGAGTCAAGTCCTTCTATTTTTGTGAGTTGATTGTCGTGTAAATATAACACCTTCAACAGTTTGAGTGAGTTAAGTCCTTCTATTTTTGTTAGTTGATTGAATCCTAAATCCAACTCTTTCAGCTGTGTGAGCGAGTCGAGTCCTTCTATTTTTGTGAGTTGATTAATAAAAAGATACAACAAATTCAACTGTGTGAGTTGCTCAAGTCCTTCGATTTTTGTAAGTAGATTTTCGTATAAATACAAAACATTCAGCTGAATGAGCTGTTCCAGACCTTCTATTTTTGTGAGTTGATTGAAAGATAAATCCAACACTTTCAGCTGTGAGAGCTGCCCCAGTACTTCTATTTTTGTGAGTTGATTGCGAGATAAAACTAACTCTTCCAGATTAGTGAGCTTCTCCAATCCTTCTATTTTTGTCAGTATGTTATCAGTTAAATCTAACTGCTTTAACCAAATCATTTCAGCAATTTCTTTTGGTATTTCAGTTAGTCTTAAGCCTCTTAAATTCAGCTTTCCAGTTTGGGCTTTTTGCTCTTCTTTTATTCTTTTGTCTACTTCTTTCATAATCTATTGATAATTTTCTAAGGTATATGCTTTAAATAATGCGAGGTAATTTAGTTTGATACCTGATGCAGTTTGTTTGTCTATGTATAAACTTACTGATCTATCAGAATTTTCCTTTTTTAAAACTTGAAAATCTTGATTTTGCAAATGGTAAGTAGATTCTGCAATATTACCTCTAGTGAATTCCCATCTTCCAGTTATTTCACCATTCAAATAAATAAGTTCACCAAAAATTACATGCTTTGATTGATTAAAATTATAATCATCCTTAGTCTTGTGATTAATATTTATCTTTTCTACAATAAATTTTAGATTATTTCTGTCGCCATAAACCACTGATAAAACATCAATAATTACAAGGGTAATTAAACTATGCCTGCTGATATTGTTCATTGGGTCATAGATTGTATTCAATCTTGTCAAATCAACATTGGAAGATGAAAATTTAAACAAAGCTCTAAGATTAAGCAAATTTTGTAACAATAATACTTCAATAATAGAATTCAAATATGGAGCGAAATAATTTAAGCTAATATCATTACTAATGTCTCCATGTCCAGTTTTTACTTTTGTTAATAATTTTTTACTGAATATATCTACCAAATCACCAATTTTATGTTCAAAGATCTCTTTAGAATAAAACTTATCGATGTATCCATTGTAGTCAGTATCCATGCCATATCTTGCTTTGAAGATGTTACGTATATTTTCATTGTCACATACCAAGATAATCTTATCGAATCCATATTTATTGCTAGCATTTTCTCCATCAAATCTGTGTCTTTCATCAAAATGAGCTGAAAACACATTGAGCAATCGGAAAATATGATCTGGATCGAGCCTGTCTAAGTCATCTATGATTAGGATGTTTTCCCTGATTTCATCGTTCTTTGATTTAAGCTCGGCCAATTCTGTTCTTATGATATTAGTAAGCGCATTACTTTCATAAAGGCCACCTTCTTTATTAAAAATATCAGCTTGAAATTGCTGAAATTCATCTAATTTACTGTCTTTGGGATTTGCATATTTTTTATAATCTTTTATGAGTTGTTCACAACCTTTCATTACTTCTGAAATGCCCCTGCCTGGTATAACACCACCAAGTTTGTCAAATAAAAGGGGAAGTAATGTCAGAAATCGAAACCAATTATTCTTAGCAAAAAATGGCATTGCCAAATCAAAACCATACTTTTCTGCTTCTTTAAGTTCAATATTTTGATTAGTGATTAAGTCAAATAAAATATCAAACTTAAGATAAGTAAAGATGTCTTCATTGGATAATATGGAATAGTTTACTGGATATAAATGGATGCAATTATACTTTTCATTATCCTTAAAGTAATGTCTGAGAAAAGTTGATTTACCCACGCCAAATTTACCTGAGTATAAGATTCTTTCATTTCCTTCCTGAATCAGATGGTCAGTAAATTTTTCCTTTATTGTACCGAATAAACCATAATCCATATTTAATTTCTTTGTTTATTAGAACAAAGATAATTATTTCCAGTTAAAGAAAAAATATAGACGACAACACCTTAAAATTAATATTTAAGTGGTATAAACTTATGATCAGAAAAGCTAATTTTGCTATCTTTCACATTACCTTTTCTACATTCTTTTATCGATTAGTCACTTAGCTGCGATGATGTGACGTTATCATTTAAAGGTATACATTTAAGATTACAGGGCTACGCCCCTAAAACTGCATAAACCTTATAGGTTTTAGAAACTTATAAGGTTTGGTTGAGTGTCTAAGATTACATGATTGTGTCCCTACACAAATCGTTGTTGTTTAATGCCATTAAAAAAGGAGCGTAGCTCTGACATCTTTGTAGAAAACGAAAATAGATGAAATAAAAGTGGCGTAGCCCTGACATCTTGGATAATCACGATTGCAAAATTTAATTGGAAATATATGTTTGATATTTCTGAAGCTGGAAGCTTCAGCTACACTAGATTGCAATGCTATTAAAAGAGATATTTGCTAATTGAATATGCAAGGCCATTGTCAACGGATGATGGTGATGTCTCCATACTTTGATATAGTGGTGCCATCAGTGAGAAAAAGCTGAGCGGAATAAGTGTAAACTCCAGGTGTAAGATTTTTGCCTTGGTATTTACCATCCCATCCTTGGGTACTATCGTTGGGTGGGAAGGATTTGCGGTGGAAGACTTGATTGCCCCATCTGTCGTATACTGATAGATCTTGTATGATGCTGATACTTGATCCGTAAAAGGTGAACTGACTATTCGGACCGTCAGGACTTATGATGTTGGGGATGTGAATGTCGGTGTCTATGCTGATCGTGAGATAGAGATAATGGATGGAATCACAACTCACATCTGTACTGAATATCTCTGTGTAAATGCCCGATATTTCGTATGTGGTATTGTTGATTGGCCAGAGGTAAGGTTCATTTGTAATGATGGTATCTCTGTACTCAAACTCTGGGTGGATGGTTACATCAAGGGTGATGATAGAATCACAACCTTCTTGTGTTCGTAGTGTCACCGAGTGTTGTCCACTTTGTGTATAAGTTTGGTTATTTAGGGACCAAAGGTATTTTGCACATGCTTCTGCTGTAGTCTCTTGATTATATTCGGGATGGATGGTGAGATCTAGACGATAAGTTGAGTCACAACCTAAAGCATTCGTGTACAAGGCTTGGTACGTTCCTGACTGAGTATATGCTTCACCTGTGACTGGCCAAAGGTAGGTTTCACATGCAGATTGTGTGTTTTCATTTCTATCTGCGGATATGGTGAGTTTAAGATTTACAGTGGAATCACATCCATTCGTGCTTTGTAAATCGAAGGTATAAGTGCCACTTTCTGTGATTGTTTGGCCTTGGTAGATGATGCTGTCACATGCCGTAGTAGTGATATCTGTGCTGCTTTCTGGATGGATGGTGAGATTAAGTGTGATGGTAGAGTCACAACCAAAGGTGTTTTGGGTTTTGAAGGTGTAAATACCACTTTGGTCATACATTGTTCCTTGCCATAGAAAGCTTTCACAAGCAGTCTCGGTGGTTGATATATTTTGTGATGGATGGATGGTCAGGTTTAGCGTGTTTATGCTGTCGCAGCCAAAAACATTGGTCGATGTGGTAGTGTAACTTCCACTTTGGTCATATGTTGTGCCACTCCAAGTGTAAGTATCACATGCTGTCTGAGTGGTTGTGTTGTTGCTATTCGGAAGAATGGTAAGGTCGAGCGTTGTCGTGCTGTCACAACCAAAGATGTTCTGTGTTTTGTAGGTATAGGTACCACTTTCTGTGTAGATGGTGCCATTCCAAAGATATGGATCGCAAGAGCTGTAAGAGATGGCTTCCTGACTTGATGGATGGATAGTGAGTGCTAGTGTAGCGATGGAATCACAATTTAGGACGCTGAGTGTCTGATAGTCGTAGCTACCAGACTCCGTATATGTGGTGCCATTCCAAGTGTAAGCATCACATTGTGTCTCTTGGATGGTCTCGGTGATAGTGGGATGGATGGTGAGATTGAGTGTGGTAATGCTGTCACATCCATAAATATTTTTAGATGGGTATGTATATATACCACTTTGGGCATAGGTCTGACCGTTCCAAGTGTAGGCTTCACAAGTGGTGAAGTTCAAGTTTGCTTGTGTGGATGGATAGATGGTGAGATTTAAGGTCTCTGTGCTATCACAACCATAGATATTGGTGGTGGTGTAGGTGTGGATGCCTGAATTGTCGTAGGTACTGCCATTCCATATGATGGAGTCGCAGGACTGAATTGATTCAAATTTATTATTAGATTGATTTACTTGTAGTGTTAAGGTCGTGATACTGTCGCATCCATTCACACTTAAGGTTTGATATGTAAAAGTACCACCTGATGTGTAAGTCGTTCCATTCCAAGTGTACGCATCACAAGCATTAAAACTAAGCGTTTCATTTTTTACTTGACTTACCTCTAGTTCTAATTTAACAATGATGCTATCGCATCCTGAAACATCAGAAATTTCATGGTAGTAAATGCCACTATCTGTAAGCATGTCACCATAAAAGGTGATGGTTTCGCCTGTGCATATTTCTGCATTTCTTAAGTCAAAAGCTGGTAAGATCACTTGAAAAACATTGTCATTATAATCACACTCTTCAATCAGATAGGCAGAACTATCTATTGTAAAAGGTGATATTTTTTCTGTGTTTACTAAAACAAATAGTGATGTTGCGCTACCTGAATATGGAAATGAAAAGGTTAGGTTAGTTATTGTATCACCAGGCAAGATGCTCGTCGTTGTACGATAGGTACCAAGTAAACTTCCACTAATGGAAGGGTCACCTGTATAAAAAGAAATAGGAAGGGCAGGGTCTGCATTTAATGAAGCTGATGGGCTATTTTGTACCTGAAAAGTTGCAGTCCAAAGTCCAGTAGATGGATCAAAATCAATACAATCTACAGACGTAGTAAGGCTCGCTGCTGGTACAGGATAGAAACCATTTTCATCAAT
>JBGSOH010000274.1:0-4822 GCA_041739205.1 Saprospiraceae bacterium | reverse complement strand
AAATGGAAGACTCATATAGGAATTCTGATCAAACAAAAACCGAAATTCCACTGTGCTAAATGCATAAAAATCTGTCAAAATGCTTTCCTCATCAAAACCACGCAAAAGTTTATTCCCTCCTACCCTGAGCAACTCATTGGTTTGTATTTGATTTTGGTTGTAACGAATGCCTGCCGTACCACCAAACTTAAGCGCTGCCCAATTTTTGACAGGTATATAGTAAGCTGCATTAAGGTCGATATCTGCTTGGAGAGATACAAGTTTCAGTGTGTCGTAACTATTTTCAAATCCTTCTAATTGGGTAATGGTCACGTTAGGTAGAATTTTTTTACTACCTACGATGGTATTTATTTCGACAGAATATCCTTTGGATGGATTAAATCGATAATCTAAATCTCTTAGTGCCAATCCTAGACCTACACCCGAATAAGTAACATCAAGACTTCCAGGCAATCTGCGTGCAGCCAATATTTGATCTGTATCGATCTCCAAGAGACGCGACGACCTGTAGCTACCATAGAGTTTTATATTGTTGAATCCACCAAAAAGATATTGAAAACCACCATCAAAAAATAAATCAATATTCTGTGAAGCATTTTTAAATATCCTAAAATCTACGTGACTTCCTACTGGCAATCCAGCTATATATGGCAGTGTAGATTTGAGTTGAAGTTCGAGATTTTCAGGTTTTAATCTTTTCAGCTGAAGAAAAATATATTCACCTTGACCGAAGCTATTATTGAGTTCTGTTGTGAGATCACCTGTGATATTCCATTTGCGAGAACCATCGGGATTTTGCTGTGGCAATACGCCAACCAAGAAGTCAAACCTACTCGATGGTTTAGGATCTAAAGTTAGTACAAGAGAAGCCTTATCATTTACAAAATTGACAGCAGGAGCTTGGGTTTGTTTTACAAATTGTAGGTCATTGAGTCTTTTATTGGCTCGGACGACTTTCTCTTGGGCATATGGTTCATCAGGTTTGATATCTAAAAATCGGTACAGAAACTTTTTATTCAAGATCACTTTGCCTTCCATCTGAATACTGTCAAAAGTAAAAAACCGACCCTTTTGTACTTTAATTTGTGCATTCAACTTATTGTCAACGATATCCACGGAGTCATAACTAGCCTTTGCAAATGGATATCCGACATTCGTATGATGATCTACCAAGGTTTTTAAAACAGTCGTCAAAAGTATAGAGTCAAGTGGCTTGCCGACTATGCGATTTCTTTTCAGACCAGCAGATTCTAAAATAGTTACTTGGTCAGAACTCATTTTTATGTTTCCCAAGGTATATTTCGCACCACGATATACCAAACCAAAACAAGTATCTTTTTGACAATAAAAAGTGTCAAGATTAGCCACAGAATGTCCTTTTACTAATAATTCAGTCACGTAATCTGTATAGTATTTCCTTACGGACAATGAATCTATATAAACAGTAGTGTTAGAAAGTTCTTCACGCTGTAGTACGGAATCATGCGTAGAAATTAGAGCAGTAACTTTTTTCTGACTGAAAACTTGGCCACAAAACACACTAAATACCATGAATAGCCCTACCTTTACCATGAAGTATGACTTTCGGTTGCTAGGATGCAGTAAGAAGTATTGAGTCAAAAAAGTATTCTGCAGAACGTCTATTTTTTATTTATTAAACAATTGTATAACGAAATTACAAAATGTCTGGTATATATATTCACATTCCTTTTTGCAAACAAGCCTGTCATTATTGTAATTTTCATTTTTCGACTACTTTAAAGTCAAAAGGAGACTTAGTTTCAGCCATATGTAAGGAAATTATCATTCAAAAAAATTATCTAAAAGAAAAGTCACTGACCAGTATTTATTTTGGTGGAGGTACACCTAGTTTGCTTACTGATGATGAGTTGGGGCAAATATTTAGTGCATTAAATGAAGTATTCACCTGGACAGCTCAAACAGAAATAACCTTAGAAGCTAATCCTGATGACATCACCTTAGAAAAATTAAACTCCTTTAAAAAATGGGGCATCAATCGTCTCAGCATCGGTATCCAATCGTTTTTTAACGAAGACCTAATTTGGATGAATCGTGCCCACAATGCACAAGAAGCCCAGACTTGTATTAAAATGGCTCAAGATGTAGGATTTGACAATATTACGATAGATTTAATATATGGCAGTCCCACCACTTCTCATGAAATGTGGGCTGAGAACATCAAAACTGCCTTGTCATTAGATATTTCGCATATATCTTCTTATTGTCTTACGGTAGAGGAAGGTACGGCATTGCACCACCATGTAAAAAAGGGTAGAAAAATGTCACCTGATAGTGATGCGGCGAGTAGACAATTTACAACTTTGATAGAAAATCTAACTGCTTCAGGTTTTGAACATTACGAAATATCGAATTTTGCAAAACCTGAGAAATATGCCATTCACAATACAAATTACTGGAAAGGTGCGCAATATCTAGGCATTGGTCCTTCTGCACATTCATTTGATGGTAGGTCTAGGTCATGGAATATCGCAAATAATCAAAAATACATGCAATCAATAATTGAAAATATCATACCATCAGAAAAGGAAGAACTATCTCTTGCTACTCGATACAATGAGTATATCATGACAGGCTTAAGAACGATGTGGGGCGTAAAACTTGATGAAATAAATGGATTTGGATCTGAATTCGTCCCCTATTTTTTAGAAGGAATTCAAGATGAAATAAAAAAAGGTTTTGTGACACAAGATGAACACAAATATACCTTAACACAAGTGGGCAAACACTTTGCAGATGGCATCGCTTCCAATTTATTCTGGGTGGAATGATTAGACTTGTTTGATCAATAAGTACAAGTAAAAGACCGATAGGATACCTTTTAGACATCCGATCGGAGAAAAACAGACTCGAAACTTATCTTTTAGCATCCAAAATTTCTTGGTATAGCATAAAGAACATTACCTGAAATATACAGGCTAAAGACTTTTTTATCAATGCTAGGTTTTATAAGATTCCATGTTTTGCCCATGTCTGAAGATCGATATATACCATTTGGATGGCCACAAAACAGATATTTCCCAAACGACTTTATAGAAGAAATAGATTCAGATGCCTCAAGTCCATTATCAATTGCCTGCCAATTTTTACCTTCATCCATCGAAACTCGCACCCTTCTAGATTTTGTTTGTGTATTATACGTTATTCCAGCAAACCCACCATCAATCTTTTCAATATCAATGCCTACGCCACCTTCGCTAACAACCCATTCCCAATGTGCTCCGTTATCAGTGGAGCGCATGATGCCTTTTTGACCTGTAGCTAAAAGGACATCTTTGTTCTCAACTATTTGCATCACCCATCCTTCATTTTGCACTTGTGTCCAGTTTTGGCCCTTATCTAAAGATCTAAAAAGTCCGCTGTCACTACCAACAAAGATAATTCCGCTTGATGTTTCAAAAATAGAACGTACTTGTTGCTTTTGAAGATTAGCATAAATAGGTACCCATGTTCCAGTAACATTTATTTTTTGATAAATATGACCTTCATAATTATAAGCCATAACTCCTGAAGGATTATAGGCGATAGTGGTAATATTTGGATTCAATATAAATTCTTGATCCCAAAGCTGGGTATTAGATTTGCTCTTAGAATGATACATGGCATTTTTTTGACGAAAGTAAACATCATTGTCACTTGTAAAAAAACCATCAATCGGTTCCCTACCTGGTAATGACTCACTTATATCATCCCATGTTTCCCCACCATCTTTTGATTGAAAAAGGATATTGGATACATCAGATTTTGTATATTCCATTTTGACAGAATCCATGCTTGACGATTTCAATATCTTAGGTTGGGAAGTAGACGGATAATCTATTGCTTGATCGCAAGAAAAAATGCTCACCAAACAAAACAATTTTAAAGAAGCTATTAAATGCATTCGAAATAAATTTATGTGAAATAATAATCCAAAAGTAATGCGATACTTATTTCATGCATACATTTTTCTGTAAAATGATGTAAACGATATGTAAAAGATTATTTTGCAATACCCAATTAGGTTGATTGCAGTGTATTTTTCTAAAAAAACCAATAGACCTAAAAAAATCAATCCTTCTTTGTCCTCTCTTCTAGTTCATCCCAATATTCTACTGCTCTCCTTGTATGTGGTATACAAATGGAACCGCCTACAAGATTAGCTACTGAAAACACTTCATAAATTTCATCTGTAGTCACACCTAATTCATGACATGTACCCAAATGATATTTAATACAATCATCACATCTCAAGACCATGGAAGCGACTAGACCCAAAAGCTCTTTTGTCTTTTCGGAGAGTGCTCCATCTTGATAAGCTTGATTGTCTAAACTAAAAAATCGTTTTAACACTTTATTATCTTGAGCCAAAATACGCTCATTCATTTTGGTTCTATATTCGTTAAATTCGTTTATTTGAGACATAATCTTTTGTTTTTAATTGAAATTATTAATCAAGATTAAACAACACTAAACCCTATCTGAAGTGTTTGTGGTCCGCCAAAAAGATATAATCATCCTGATGGGAATCATTGCTATGGTAACTAATGCACCCACACAAAAAAACATGAATTGATATCTTATGTACTTGCCAAATTCGTAATCGCTCATATCGCTAGAACCTTTAAATAAGCTAATCGTACCATCTTCATCTAGAAAACGTTGGAATTCATATAATGAATCTATGTGATACAAAAATAAAGGTATCGGCAGAAAAATAAGCATAAACTTAAACCACTTCACCCTTGCAAAAGGTGTATAGGAAAGTAAAAATATATACCTAGATAAAGTTAGAAAAACAATA
>JBGSOH010000273.1:0-13850 GCA_041739205.1 Saprospiraceae bacterium | reverse complement strand
TTAGATTTTTATGATATCAGCGTGCAAATATCGTCTTTTATCTCCAAAGTACAGGCAAAATGCGCCGTTTTGTTTTCTTGTCAGCCCCAAATGTGCTACGGTACTCAGGAGCGATAGTGCTAAATCGGATGCAAATTTAAAAGTATGACCTTGTAAAATGAATACTCGAGAAGCTTTTTAACTAATTCTTAACTTGGTGGGAATAAGGTCTTACAAAATCATACCATAGTTGCAAAATAGATGAAAATATGTCTTCAAGAAACAATAATAGGTTTATTTCAATACAAGGAAAAAATGTTAATTTCATACATCATACCAATTTAACCACTACATTTGTATTAGCTATTAATAAATGCATTATGAAGTATGTAACACTATTATTAATTATCATGTCACTTCTTACCGCTTGTACCAAAGAAAGTGCAGAAGAAAAATTCAAAAGAGGGTGTCCTTATCCAGAAGCTAAAATAAAGACTCAGAAATGAATAATTGTCAAATAAGCATAAAGTACCTAAATATAATAATTATAATATTGACGCCAGCCTTGTGCTGGTGTCAATATTTTTATAAGACATTTCCAGAACAAAGAACTGCTACATTCTTATCAATAAAAAATAACGAGAGTAGTATTTTCTTATCGACTTCAAATTTTTGTGATTTAAAGGAATGCGGCAAAATTTCAGAATTTGATTTAAATGGAAATAAAATTTGGGAGAATTTATTAAAGAATAATGATGTAGGTATATCAACACTTCAAATCTTAAAGGATACAATATATATAGGTGGAAATTATAATATTGGTTTTGGGAAAACAATTATTAGTAGGCTGGATTTTAATGGCAATAATATTGATGAATTTGTTTACTCAGATCCTTTAAATAGAATTTCAGGAAGTTTAATGAATCAGCTATTTGTTCTTGATGATATTATTTATTTCAGTGGAACATCCTATGTTGATGGTCTAACAAGAGCTACCATTTACTCCATGGATAGAGCGATGAACTATAAATCAGTAATTGTAGATAGTACAGGTTTTGCATCTTCTACTTATGATGCTTGCATTGGACCTGACAGCTTATTGACATGTTTTATCATGCAAAGCAATGTTTTTGTTCCTAAAGATCGACGTCGGATAGAAAAATACGATAAAGATCTCAATCTTGTATGGAAGTATCAGCCACCAGATTCGTTACTTTTTTTAGGTAATGATATATACCTTCATGGAACGGTATTAAATAATGGTAATATCTTTTTTTCCTATTATAAGTTTGGCTGGAATGACAGATTACCAAACCTACGCTGTATAGATACAGTATCAAAGCAAACAAAATGGGAATATGATTTCCCCAATATAAATTCATATAAAAGACAAGCTTTAAGAACCAAGGAGCTAAAAAATGGAGATATATTAATTTCAGGGCAATATGCTACTTTAGCTTCAAATCCAAGAATTAGAAATTCGCCATGGCTTATGCGAATTGATCGGAATGGCAATCGCAAGTGGGAAAAAGCGTATGTGGAACTTGAACCCGATGGTCAAGATAAAACTGGAGCTTTATGGGATGCCATAGAACTAGATAATGGGGATATCATGGCTTGTGGTTTTGTTCTCAACAATAACAAGTGGGATCCACTACTTATCCGTACCGATGCCGATGGATGCATCGATCAAGGCCAGGCAAACTGTCCGACGGTGCAGATTATCGATCTGATGACAGGTGCGGTAGATGAGATAGGTGAGTCTATTTCTATCAATCCCAATCCCGCATCTACCTATATTACCATCGATGCTCCATCTCGCTCAGTCTATACGATATATAATCTCAGCGGTCAGGAGATGATGACAGGCGTAGTTGATAATACCGATATAGATATTTCAAATTTGAGTGCTGGCTTATATCTTTTAAGGGTTATTGATAATAGCGGACATATCTATAACCACAAATTGCAAAAACTGTAATCAGAATTCATCCTATGGAATCAAATATTTTTACAGTAGCCTACCATTACCGAAATTCACCTTAAGGTGGAATAGAATTGGTGAATCATTATAAATTATTGAAAATTGCTTTATATAATTTTACAATATTTTTATTCATAAAAATAAGATATCATCCCTATCGAAAATACATTAGATAACAAAATTAATGCTCATATTAAATAAATCAAAAAAATAAATAGTCATGATAAAAATACTTAGTATAGTGTTTACTTTTCTAATTTTTTCGGGGTGCGAAAAAGATGAATCAAAGGCAGAATTGCTAATTGGAAAATGGTGTTTAAAGGAAGAATCATTAAATAATAATGATTGGATAGAAAGTGATAATTTAACAGTCACTTTTTCGAAGAATGGTAATATTAGTATAATTTATAACGATTCTCAAATGAAATGTGAATCGACTTATACATATGATGAAAGTTCGTTAATGATAGATTCACCACAAAATTGTGCAAAGTATAGATTAGAAAGTGTAAATCCTGATCAATTAATACTATCTCGGCAAGGAAGAAGCGAGATTTATAAGTATAAGTTTAAAAGATGCTAAAATAAATGATTTTCCTTTTTTAAATTAAGGAATTTTCGGAGCAGACTCTACCTTAGGGTTTTATTCACTTTGTGCTTAAATTCACCGCATTTAAAATCCTTCTTTTTAGTCCGTTCTACAATGATACTTGTATATTATATTAAAATAGAGTGACGAATAACCTTTTAATCAAGAGAAACGCTGAAATAAACACATATTTAACATAAAAAATATAGAACAGTCAAGAATTTAAAATTACATAACTCATGATATATATAATGAACAAAAAATATTTCAAAATTATGATGTTCCTTTAAAAATTTTATCCTATATTTGCATCAGTTATAATAAAATTATTATGCGACTGCAGCGCACAATGACTTCATTATAACTATGGATAAGATGGAAAAGAAAAAAGAGATTTTTAAACGCAAACCTAAAAGAAAATAAGGCTGGATGAGTATTTTAAAGATGTAAACTAGCCATTTATATCTTTAAAATACAAGCGAAATTATGGTATTAAGTGTTATTTAACTTTAGTATCATGGTTGTCACAATATTTTTATCTAAAATGATAGATAAAAAACTGTGGTAAAATCTATATCCAAAAGTGGATATGGGAAAATTAATTTTGTAGTATCAAAAGAAAAGGAGAAATGACCTAAAGACAATGTGCACCGACTAAATCAAAGCCCAACAAGTGCGAACAAAATCAAGATAGGCGCATGGGGAAAAAGGATTGCATCGTAAAGTAACTCATTTCAACAATCTTAGATACAAAAGATGGGAACTATCTTTACAGCCAAGCCGTACATAAACTAGCTAAAATAAAAAAGAGCCTGACTTAACATCCTACGCTAATAGGATAGCAGACTCTCATATCTGTCCGATATTGAGTCAAAGGTAAGGTCATTTTTTGTATTTGGATAGTTTTGAGATTTTTTATTATTTCTTAACGTTCAAAAAAAAAATAACATGAACAAGTTAAAATTTTTATGTATTACATTTTTTGCCTTTGCTTTGATGGTAGGTATTTATTCTTGTGCGAAAGAAGAGCCTTTAATTAATTCGGATGTTAATGGTAAATCCGTATTAACTCAAACTAGAGGAAATGGATGTCCGACAAGTGTTGATTTGCAATTAAGTCAAACTGAATTTTTAAGACCAGGTGATGGTTGTGGTAATATTTTAGTTACATTGAATGGATTAATTGAAAACACTAAGGATTGTGAAATAGTGAAGGCTGAATTTTCATTCAGAGCGAAAAAGCCGCCTTTTGATTGGGAACCAAGATTAGGTGTACACACTTACAATTATCAAACAAGTTTACCAGCTGTTCCTCCGTTTACTCGAAGCTTTTGGCAAAGTACTTTAGGCGTTTTAATACCCTATAATGTCACACCTGGAACTCTAGGCGATGGAGATAGTTTTGTTATTGAAACTAATAATACATTAGGTTTTGCAGGTGCTAACACCTTAGAAACTGGGGAAGTTGAAGTGTGCGTAAAAATCACTGTAGATTGTGCAGATTGTCCTGAAATTATTGTATGCAAAACACAGAAAGTTTTTTGTGGTTAAAAACATAACTGTATTTTATATCTACAAAAGTTATTTAAATGTAATGAAAATATTCATGAAACAAAGAGCACCTACCAATTTGATTTAAACCTTGGAAAGTCCTATTGATTCAACAAATCAACATTTAATTAAGACATAAAAAAGAAGTATGCTTATTAGTGAAAGAATAGTGATTATATTCAATTCGCTACTGTATGTTAAATCCAACATTGTTTATTAATTAAGAGTTAAGGAGTATGGTCATAAAAAAAATCAAATAAAAATAAACACATGAATAGTCTGAAAATATTATTTTGTCTAGTTATCGTTCAATTTAATTTGGTCGCACAATTAAAATTGGAGCAAATTATCAAAGGGAGTAGGGCAGAATTTGGTGCCAGGGTAGTACTTTCTGATGATGGAAAGACCTTGCTTATTACATCAGAAAATTATAACATTCAAAATGATGTTTTCAGACTTTACATTTACCATAAGACTTTAAATGGCTGGACGTTAGCAGATAGTATTGTTAATGTAAGTAAAAACGATCTACAATTCGTATACTTGTGCACAAGTTATGATGGTACAATTATTGCGGCAAATAAGTCTAATATTTTTTTAAATCAATCAATTTTAATACTCAAATTTAATGGGTCAAAATATGACTCAATTTATACAATCACAAATGACCAAGGTACTCAATATAGTTTTGCAACATGTCTAAAGTTATCTAATGACGGTGAGAAATTAATATCCAACTATCTAGATTTAAATTTAATAAATACACATGAAAAAAGTAGTAATTCATATGATTATCATAGAACTCACGTATTACAAAAACCAAGTTCTGCAAAAATATTTGCTAGAAGTCTTGATTTGTCGGGAGATGGACTTTTTATGGTTGCCAATAATTTAGTTCAGTTTTTACCAAATATTTCAGGAAACATAGAATTTTATCAGTGGGAAGATAATAAATGGGTTTTACATTCCATTATACCTAATAAAGAAGCCCTGAATTTTTTTGGTAATAGAGTCGTATTATCGGATGATGGGCAAAAGTGTGTTTTTGGAATAACTAGCGACACAGCTGAAATTATTAGATCATACAAAAGGATAGGATTTGAATGGATTCAATATGGGAAAGATATAGTTTTAGATCATTGCGAGTTGTTAGATTTTAATGAAGCTGGCACAGTTTTAGATATTTCAGCAGATGGCAATGTTCTATGTTTAAGTCCTTCATATTGTAGAGATCCAAAAGATAGATTTAAAATATTCAGGAATTTAAATGATAATTGGAATGAAATAAAGTTGCCTTCTTATGAAGATACTAAATATGCCCCAAGTCAAAGTGCAAATATTTCTGACGATGGTAAAACTGTTGTGGTAGGGTTTTCAAAAATTAAAGCAAGTACAAATTTTTCCGATTATGTCGCAGTTTATAGTCTGGATAATTCTAATGCTGCAAATGAAAATCAAAATAAGTTAAAAGTCTATCCAAATCCGACAAACAACTTCATCCAGATACAAGGTTTACAAGAAGAAGCAAATATAAATATTCAAAACATAAATGGCCAATTTGTTAAAACTATGAAAACAACAAATTATCAAATCGATATCAGTGACCTGCCAAACGCACTTTATATTTTTGATATCCAAAACAAAGATGTTAACGAAAGGCATAAGGTCATTAAAATCGAGTGATCTGTGATTTTGTGATCGGGTGATAAGTGATATCAACAATGCTATCACCCATGTCACCTAAAATACAACTTACCACATTTCCCCATCTTTTTAGTCCGTTCTAAAAGGATTCTTGTATTTTTGCCGTTTTATAACAAATAGCACTTCATGTCAAGGATCGTATATATTTTGATAGGGTTATCTTTCTTTATTGCTGTAGAGTCTGTGGGACAGCAAGATTCGCTAAGGATCGAATTTACCACTTTCGGGGCGGACTATTATCGCAATGGAAGTGAGACAAACAAATCTGCATTCAAAACTTATCTGGCACAAGTAGATCCTGCACTAAAAAAATACAAAGCAGGACGTAGATTAAATTTCGGTGGGAAGGTATTGACCTACGCAGGTGGTGCTTTGATAGCTGTCAATATTTATGACGTATTTTTTGAGAAAAAAGATAAGTATACCTTTGGGATAGCAGGTGCAGGATTAATAGGTGCTGGCATTCCGATTTCAAATTGGGGAAAAAGAAAAACCAAAGCAGGGATAGAAATTTATAATACCTCAGATAAACTAACGAGTATCAAACTAGAAGAAAAAGTAGAGAAAAAACCTGTTTTATCTTCAGAGACTGCGCTTCTTGTTCGTGTACCTGTATTCGGCAAGAAGATCAATTATCTGACTCAAGCACTAGCCAAACCAAATCTCAATCCTAAGACAAAAGCATCTTTTGAGAAACAATTAGAAACTACTATTACAGAAAATAAAGCATATTTCGATATACTGATAGATGGTTTTAAGACCAACTACACTTCTTCTCAAGTGTTTTTTGTTCCTGATTCTCTATTTAAACAATTCAATGCAGGTAGAAGAGATGTTTTTCTTAATGAAAACAATGAAATAGACCCTAGTATTAAAGGACCTGTGGGCGATTATTTGCTTATGATTCAAGGAAATAGTGTAGAACAATTGTTGTTAGTGGACAAAAACGGTTATCGTTTAGACAAACCATTCCCATATAAAAGAAATACTTTTTTGCCTGCTTTCAAGAAGTTATTTGAAAGAGAAAAGTATATATCAAAACAGATAGCGTGGTTTGATAAAAAATTAAAAGAGATTAAATACCTACAAAAATGATCAAAAACATTACTACTTTATTATTGATTTCTATTTGTTTCATTCATTGCAAACAAGAACCTAAACCTATTCAAACAAAGGAAAAAGTAGTTGTCAAAGAAGAAATAAAAGAAGAAGTTCAAGATGCAGCCCCTATTAAAAATGTAGAGGAAAAGGAGCCCACACCAAAAGCTATACCGAGTGATTGGGAAGAAATAGACAAAACATCAGGCATAGCTATCGATATCAAATATGCTACCAAAGACAATTTTACCAAAAAGAAGATTTATGATTGTGGCAAATGTTATTTGAGACCCGAAGCAGCAGCTAAACTGGTAGAAATCCACCATGTCTTAAAGGAAAAATATGGGTATGGCATCAAAGTATTTGATTGTTTCCGTCCAAGACCTTACCAACAGCGACTTTGGGACATTATGCCCAATCCTAGTTATGTCACACCACCAGAAAAAGGGTCGATGCACAGTCGTGGACTGGCCGTAGATCTTACTATTGTGGATAAAAATGGCAAGGACCTAGACATGGGTACGCCTTATGATTTTTTCGGTAAGGAAGCGCACCAAGATTATACAGGACATTCCACAGAGATCAATAAAAACCGTAAGCTCCTAAAGTCTATCATGGAAGAGAATGGATTTGGATCTATACGCACAGAATGGTGGCACTACAGCTACAGAACTAAGTCTTATCCTTTAGATGATTGGGTTTGGGAATGTGAGTAGATGATTCCATACTTATTTGATAATCAATTATTTACTTTTAGGGCGTAGGGTTAAAACAGTTGATTATCAAATATTCAGTGTTTTCGGAAAAGAACTATTCCCTAAATAATTTCACATCTGCATAAAAAGTACCAAATGGAATTAAGGATGCTAAAAAGCCTAAGATCATCTTGCCCCAAGACCAATCTCTTTGGATGCCTACCTGTAACAAAAGTAAAACGTAAGCGATAAACAATGCCCCGTGTGCAGATCCCACCACCATATTTGGACCAGGCATATCGTATCTATATTTTAAAATCATGGTGAATCCCAATAGTAAAAAAGAACATCCTTCTAGAAAAGCTACAATTCTTAACCTGCCTAATGATGATCTTACCAACTCAGCTATCATATATTTTTATTTGTTTTGAATTCGATATTATAGGAAGCCTAACAAGTGAATTTTATTTTCGTTGCAACTGGATAGTTAAATTTGTTTAATGTTTAAGGTGTAATGTTTAAGGTCGAACGTCGAGTCTACTCCGAAAAGTCCTTATTTCAAATAAAATGAAAAAATCATGATTACTACTTCATTGATAATCAGACGTTTCCCTTTAGGGTAAGGGTGAAAAACGGTTGATTGTCATTCAATTTGTGTTTTCGGAGTAGACTCAACTTTTAAGGTTAAAATCGGCCATCGGAACGGGAGATTAGCTCCCTACCCTTTTGCTCTCCTCTTCAATACTAGTGCTTCGTTTTCTAGACTTTACATTCTTATTACCCAAATCGTAGCTGAGCTGATTGAAGCTCTACGGCTATCCCAATTGCCACCACCGTAGCCAACTTGTCCATTAAACCTAGATACGCCGCTCCACCCTGATTGGTAAGTGATGTCATTTGCACTTAGTCTCACATTCATCTTATCATCCATGAATTTTCGTTGAATCCCTAGGTTTAAGCTATAACTTGCGTCACTCAAAAATACGCCGCCCCAAACACCAGGTCCTGAGTACCAACCTGAAATTTCACCTTTCCATTTTTTGCCAAGGCTGAAGGTGTGCTGCTGATAGATATTGTATGATCCTGCTTGTACATCGACCACTTTACCATCTCCATAATCAGCTTGATTGTCTGTGTAGGAAACACCAAAGTTCATGTATGCATTCCACCATTTATTCACATCAAAAGGAAGTGAAGCATTAAAACTATACAAGTGTTGTGTTGCGAGATTGTCCCAACTGATAAAACCTGCGCGTTCATCCACTTCATCAGGACCGATCAACCTTGTGATTTGATTAGACGTGTTACTGTATGCGAGTTTAAAAGAAAATCTATATTTCAAGGTATAACCAAATTCGATATTATTGACGATTTCTGGTTGGAGAAATTTATTGCCTTTTGCGTAAGACAGTTCACTCAATTGTTCTCTAAAAGGATTCAATACGTTATAATCAGGTCTATTGATACGTCGTCCATAATTTAGGGAATAAACATGTTCTGGTGTATGTTGGTAAGTAAGTCCTGCTGAAGGAAAGTAACTGGTATAGTTAAAATCTACTGGTGCTTCTTCTAACTCAGGAAGGAAAGCTATCAAATCGCCTGTGGCATCTGTATTCTCAACCCTAAAACCTGCTGAAGCGTTCCATTTGGCATTGATATTTCTGGCATAATTTACATAACCTGCTAGGACATTCTCATTGTATTTGAACTGATTAGAACGTCTGTCATTTTGCACTTCTGTATCTTGGACAATGTTGTAAAACAAAAAGGTATTATCAGTAGCGACATTACTAAATTTAGTACCAATACCTAGGCTTCCACCATAAATTTCAGTTTCAAAATCAGCTTTGGCTGTTGCTATGTCGATTTTTACAGGTGTGTTATAAGAAGTGATATTTTGGCTGATAATGTTTTGTTCTTGTGCATCATAATAGACATTTGGCTGGAAGTTGTTGGACTCATTTCTAAAAGTACCATAATCCGCATCTACATTCAGACGATTTTTACCTGATTCGAATGCATAGTTTATATTGAACGTTGCTTGGTTACGTGTTGCATCAGATGTGTTTGGGGCAGTAAGTACACTATCTATTTGGGTAATATTAGATTCTGGCGCTATGAAAGTTTTGTTGTTACTTTTGCTACTTCCTGTATTGGTTTGACCACCAATAAGAAAACCAACTGTATGTTTTTTACCAATAAAGAAGTCTGTTCCCCAACGTCCATTTACGCCACTATAATCATTGGTAGATCTATTGTATTCATCTAGAAAAATCCCATTTTGGTAAGTATTAAAGATCATTTTATTCCACCTTGTACCACCATTATATCCTAATCCACCGAAAGTATTTAAGGTTTTATTTCTGTAATTGGCATTACCATTTACATTACCTTGTCCGTATCTGCCATGACCATAACTACCACTTATTGAGCCATTTGCGCCAAGATTTTTATCTTTTTTAAGTCTTATATCTATGATACCCGCATTACCTTGCGCTTCGTATTTAGATCCAGGATTGGTGATGATATCTATTTTGTCTATTTGTTCAGAAGAAAGATTCTCTAGATAATTGGTCAGGTCATCACCCGTAAGCGGAATTCTTTTTCCATCCACATAGACTAGAACACCTGCTCTTCCTAAAACTGATATGTTATTGTTATTGTCGACCAAAACACCGGGTGCTTTTCGCAATAGATTTAGTCCATTTTCGCCGGCAGAATTGATGGTACCTTGTACATTAAAGACTGTACGATCAGCTTTCACTTCCACGAGTGCTCTTGCTGCTGTGACAACTACTTCTTCTAGTTGTTTAGCGTCTTCTTCCAAAGCAATATCAGGCAAGATGGTAGACTTGTCCAAATTGATCATATTGGTTGTAAAAGTAGTAAGGCCGATATAGCTAGCTTCAGCAAAATACTGACCTGCTTCCAATCTTTCGAATATAAAAGCACCATTATCTGTGGTTATATCTGCTTTGACCATAGAACTATCTTTGGCAGATTTTAGTATGATGGTTGCGAATGGAATACCTACATTTTTGTTGTCAACGATATTTCCAGAAATGGATAAGTTTTGTCCAATAGATAAGGTACAAAAGTAAGCTAAAAATAATAGCGTAAATGTTGATCTAAGCATGATTGTTTTGTTGAAGATAATTGTCGATGTCTAAAGACACAAATGTCATATATAAAGTTGCATCAACATAAAAAATAAGACGAATAGCTATTTTAATCGACGAATGCGTTTTTTACAAATAATCAAATTAAAATTAATAAAGAGTCCACTCCGAAAAGTATTTTGGAAAGGAAACAAGTAAAACATTAGTTTCTACCCATGTGATAATCAACGGTATAACTTAAGGGTGCAGGGTGAAAAACAGTTGAATATCAAAATTTAAATCGTTTAGGAGTGTATTCTAAATTAAGATAGTCTACAAAATATGATTTTATAGACTATCTTAATTTTATACCATTTTATCTAAAGAATGAAATATTACTCTCTAGAAGGTATCTGTTCTGCCATGTATTTAAAATTTGCCAGTGTCTCTGTGTTTAAATCAAAAGATTTAATTTGTCCCAAAAGATACTCAATATCAGAATATTTATGTTCGAAAGATATATAACCATTCATATCAAAATCTCCTTGAAGATATCCGATTGCTTGTGTACCTCCTTCTACAGAAAAGGCTAAATTTTCACTCATTAGAATATTTAAGTCATTTGCAGGACGATCACATTTTACTACACAATCTGCATTAAAATCTCCTGCCCATAAAGCATTCACACCAAAATGTTTTCCACACAATGCTTTACCACTGTAGTCAAACATAGGATTGGTATTGCCAAAATCGTACACTAAAGTTTCTTTATTTGTAAAGTCAATTAGAGAAGCTCCTGTGACCAATTGTGACATAACACCCAAATGATTTCGATGTCTGACGGCAACATAAAATTCATCAGCAGTAAGTTCAGGAAAATTCAGATCACTAACGCCATCTACATCCACAATATCACCATCTCTTTGTAATAAACCTGACCTAGTTGCAATCACATTTTTTGCATCAGCGGATGATCTAATTTCCACAAAAACCCAATCCACAATGGCATTTGCACCTGCTAGACCTAGCACTGTGACGGAGTCAGTAATCGTACAATATTCTGGAGAAGATCCAATATCAACATGCGTATTTGCAACTGAAAGATTCACGCCATTTATGATAGTCTGATATGGGTCTGATAGAGGAATATAGTTCTTATTATTAAGGGGATTTCTACGCAAATCATCTCTCATCAATCTTCTACCATCAAATGAATATACATCAGGCGAATTGATCAATGCGCCTTCTAAGTAGAGTCTAATTTTTAAGTTTTTACCAACGACTGTATTCCCATTATTTGACTTGCCATAAAGTCCATGTACGAATAGCGTCAAAAGTGCAACAGTTGTGATTTGAATGAAAATTGAGATTTTCATATTTTAAATTTAAAGGTTATAAATACTAATCCTACACTAAATACCTACATAAAATTCGCATCCAAAAAAGCTCGAAAATTATTCAAAGTACTATTTGACGCAAATATACACATTATATAAATATGTAATTTGTTTTACTAGTAATTTATTTAAATAATTGTAGTATTTTATTTACTTATACATTGTAAGGCACTGCAAATTATAAACCTATGGCATACTTGCTAATTTCTTTTAGGTACTTGTTCTATAAAATGACTAAAATTAGAAAGCAGCATATTATTTGGAAAATAGAAGAAGACTTGACCATACAGCATATTCTTATCGTCGTTAGGATTGACATACTTTGCTTTGCTATTCATATCAAAATCGCTTTGGAAATATCCGAGTGCGTCCTGAAAATTAATTGAGTTAGTTAAATTGGTAGGATACATAAATACATCGTAAAAAAGAATATTTTGATCATCGTTAGGACTATCAAATTTCACTATACAATTTGAATTAAAATCTCCTGCCCACAATGCCGAAATAGTAGAACTAATATATTTCCTTGCAGCTCCAGCATAATTTATATTCGGATATAAAGTAGTGCCAAAATCAAAAACAGGGGTGATAGGTTTTGTAAAATCAATCAATTGGCTACTATTTACTAAGGTAGACATCACACCTAAATGATTTCTATGCCTTACAACCACATAAAAAGTATCCACGTTTAAGTCTGGAAAATTTAGCTCGCTCACGCCATCTACATCCACCACATCACTATCTCTCTGTAACAGTCCTGAACGAGTTGCTATCACTTCTTTATGATCTAAAGCTGACCTTATCTCCACAAAAAACCAGTCCACAATAGCATTCTCACCTGTGACACCAAAAACAGCGGAAGAATCAGCAATGGTGCACAAACTTGGAGAAGATCCTATCCCTACATGTTTGTTGATAATTGAAAGATCAATGGTACTCACGATACTTTGATATGGATCTGTCAAGGGAATATAGTTTTTGCCATTAAATGGGCTAACTCTCAAATTGTCTCTCATAAGTTTCCTGCCATCAGACGAAAAAGTATTTCCTGCATTCATAATTGATCCTTGGAGATAAACTCTTATTCTAAGGTTTTTACCAGTAGAATGAATTTCCGACTTGTTAACCAATATAGCTTGACTGTCATTACAAATTACTGTATATGAGCTTATTATAAAAATAAAACTGAGTATGAAATGCCTATAAACTGTCTTCATAACTAAAATAACTTTAGAGTAGAATATAAATGTAAACTTCTAAGGCAGGTTGGAACGTCAAAAATACACATTATTTATTTATTAGATATATAATGTACGTGTTTTTTTTTTAAAAGATTGATACAAAAACTTAAATTGCCATTGAAAATTAACATCTTCCACTGAATTAAATTAGGATTAGATTCTCTTTAGCTTATTTGTGTTATAATCACTGTGGTTTGTACAGAATGTTTTGATGACTATTCTTAAGAATAGATGGAAGATCACCGTAGTGTGAATGGCGTTTTATGGTAGCTTATACGGAGCATCATGCTAGCATCTAGGGAGCTTGATCGGGCCAAGGTCGAGACAACCTCAAGACAACCTTGGGACAAGGTCGGGACAACCCTATTGTTGTTTTTGTGAAAAATGGTAGTTTTTATGTGTTTAAGGGTAGATTTGGAACAAATATAAAATTTGATGTAACGTTTGATTTTCCATAGTACAATCAGGTATAAAGATAGGTTTTTTTGATTAGAAAATGGGGAAATTTTGAAGG
>JBGSOH010000266.1:0-10211 GCA_041739205.1 Saprospiraceae bacterium | reverse complement strand
GGTTGGGCTGTTCGCCCATTAAAGTGGCACGCGAGCTGGGTTCAGAACGTCGCAAGACAGTTCGGTCTCTATCTATTGTGGGCGTAGGAATATTGAGAAGATCTGACACTAGTACGAGAGGACCGTGTTGGACAGACCTCTAGTGTACCAGTTATGCCGCCAGGTGTACCGCTGGGTAGCTAAGTCTGGAACGGATAAGCGCTGAAAGCATCTAAGCGCGAAGTCAACTTCAAGATGAGTATTCCATTGACTTCGGTCTAAAAGGGTTGTTGAAGATGACGACGTTGATAGGCTACAGGTGGAAGTGCAGTGATGTATGGAGCCGAGTAGTACTAATTACCCGAATGCTTCCTTTATTTAAAACAAATTATTTATACGACTTGAGTTATTAATAGTATATTGAATTTTTCTCCCAATTGTCTTTGAAAGAACAAAAAGAAAAAAGTGTGAAGTCCTGATATGTGGAACGTTAGGATTGATAAATAGACACAAAGTTATAGGTGGTTATAGCGAGGGTGTTCCACCTCTTCCCATTCCGAACAGAGAAGTTAAGCCCCTTAGCGCCGATGGTACTGCGAAAGTGGGAGAGTAGGTCGCCGCCTTTTATGAGAGCTCAGTACAGAAATGTATTGGGCTCTCGCCTTTTGTACCAAAACCATATGTGAAAAGGTATAAAATCAACATGTTGAATATCGTCGACTTTACAGAAAGTGTTTTGGAAAAATAACTATTAAAATATATTACTTCTTTATATTGTAAATGCTTCGGAAAGCTAAAAAGCCACTTAAGAATAGGTTTGGCTCAATGTAATGTTAATTATACTTGAATTATGATTCATATAATTTATGAAATCAAATGTCTATGTACATCATTTATTTTCTTTTGAATATCCTGAAGTTTGTCTTCTAGCATGCTGTTAAAAGTGTATTTAGAATCTGTAAAACTTAAATGAGCATAATATTGCCATACTTCATCAATGTCTGCATAGTTAATGGCATATGGTAAGTATGCTTCATTATCTGATATAAGCATTAATTGCTTTGTTTTCAAGTCATTCTTTACTCGTTTATATACTACTCCTTCTGACTTACTTATGATAACATAGGTTCTTCCTGGTTTAATGTCATTTAGATTTTCTACATAAGCACATATTACAATACTTCCTGTTTCCATTGGCAGCATAGAGTCTCCGTGAATTTCAAATCCTCGATAAGTTCCTTGTGGTATATTAGGGAAAGCAATTTTAGGTAGATCTCTTATATATTCAGGGTCTGCAAATGACTCTAAATACCCAGCTTCAGCTTTTGTTTCTACCAATTCGATGTTGCTATTATTATCCACATCAACAGAGATAGCTAATACTCTTAAATCTTTATTTCTAATAATTTCTAAATCTCGATGACTCAGGTTAGATCTTAAAATATCATCGATCTTTACATCGAAGATATCGGCTAATTTAATAAGGGTTTCTATGCCTACTTGTGTGTGTCCACGTTCATAATCACTAAGTGAAGATCTAGGAACTGATAGTTTTTCTGATAATTCCTGTTGTGATAGTTTGAATTTATTTCTGAGATATTTAATATTTTGGCCAATCACTGTTTATTGTGGATATTTTTGATGATTAAGATTTAAATTGATGTACAAATTTATGAATTATTATTTAGATAGTGCCAGTAAACGACATTTATTTGTCGATTAATACAGAATATTTAGCTGATATACATTGATCTAATGTAAATTCTAAATATCAATACTATTTTACAAATTTTTGTATTTCAACTTTTTTTGAATTTTATTGCATCAATATCCGTTTTGTATGGATGTTTTTTACTCTATAGTTTAAGCTTTCACTACAATTGTTACAGCGATAGTTTAGTTTAATAATGGTGAACTGGTGATATAATTCCAAAATTTCTTATTTTTTATCTTATAGTATAACAAATATGCTAATATGTCGTATATTGCGTCATTATATTGACGTAATAAATGACTAAATAGTTTTATATATCATGTATGATCGCGCCATTCTCCATTTAGATCTCGATTCCTTCTTTGTATCGGTCGAGTGTCTCAAAAACAGTAGCTTACTTGGTAAGCCGCTGCTAATAGGCGGTACATCCAATCGTGGTGTAGTTGCTTCTTGTAGCTATGAAGCACGTCGTTTCGGTGTACATTCTGCCATGCCCATGAAAATGGCGCTTCGGCTCTGTCCGCAAGCCACTATTATCAAGGGAGACATGGATAGTTACTCCAAGTATTCGGGTATTGTCACTGACATCATCGCTGAAGACGCACCCGTATATGAAAAGGCGTCTATCGATGAGTTTTATCTCGACCTTACGGGTATGGATAAACACTTTGGTTGCTTCAAGTGGTCATCAGCGTTACGGCAGAAAGTGATCAAGGACTCAGGGTTGCCCATTTCTTTTGGTCTTTCTATCAATAAGACCGTCTCCAAAGTAGGAACGGGCGAAGCTAAACCGAATGGCACCAAATACGTACCCAATGGTGCAGAGAAGGGATTTCTCGCACCACTTCCGGTCGGTAGAATACCTGGTGTGGGTGACCAAACACATAAAAAACTCAATTTCATGGGAGTCCGTACCATTGAAACACTCAGTCAGATACCTATCCGACTGCTCGAACGCGAATTCGGTAAACCTGGACGTAGCCTATGGGAAAAAGCCAATGCTATAGACAATACGCCCATCGTACCGTACCATGAGCAGAAGTCAATGTCCAAGGAACGAACTTTTATGGAAGACACGCTCGATGTCACCATGATGAAGCACCTGCTTCTCGATATGGCAGATAAGTTATCATTTGAGCTTCGCGCTTCCGGCAAACTCGCATCTACCATCACTGTCAAGATCCGCTACGCCGACTTCAACACCTATACCAAACAAAAAAATATCACCTATACAGCCAATGATCGACTACTAGGTCAGCACGTACTCGATCTTTTCGACAAGGTATATGAACGGCGCCAACTCATCCGTCTCATCGGTGTCAAGTATAGCGGACTCGTACAAGGCAATTATCAGATCAATCTATTCGACGATACGATGGAGCACATACAACTCATGCAGCAGATGGATAGGATCAGGAGACGTTTCGGTGCGGACTCCATCATGCGTGCGAGCGGATTGGTGAAGGCTAAGGTATTGTATCAGCCGCATTTGCCGCCGGATGGAGGATGATGATTCTTTTAAGATATCAACCAAAATCGATTTTAACTTTAGGAATATATCATTAATTCGAAAGTATAGACTCCTGATTTTAAAAGGCTTGAGAATATTTATTACTTTTGCATTACCAATTTACTAAGTCAGGCAATTGTGCGGATGACCATAAAAAATAAAATAATTGAAATGAAAGCAAAAGTATTGGTTACAGGTGGTACAGGGTATATAGGCAGCCATACAATAATAGATTTAATAGAGTCTGGATATGATGTTATTTGTGCTGATAATGGTATAAATTCTGATCGTTCTTCACTCATTGCAGTAAAAGAAATTACTGGTGTTTCAGTACCGTACTTTCATGTAGATTTATGCGATAAAAACGCAAGTGAAGATATTTTTATACAGCATCCAGATATTTCTGGAGTCATCCATTTTGCCGCACTAAAAGCAGTAGGGGAGTCGGTGGAGAAACCTGTTTTATACTTTAGAAATAATCTCGAGTCGCTTATCAACGTCATTGACCTGAGCATTAAATATAACGTCAAAAGCTTTATATTTAGCTCTAGCTGTACTGTTTATGGAGATGTAACCCAGAGCCCAGTAGATGAAAGTACACCGTTAATGGAAGCCGCATCGCCCTATGGTCGTACGAAGCAAGTAGGAGAGCAGATCATCATGGATTGTATGAAAAACTCTGATACAAAAAGTATTTTATTGAGATATTTTAATCCTGCTGGCGCCCATCCAAGTGGCTTACTAGGTGAATCTCCATCTAATCCTCCGCAAAATCTTGTACCTGTTATCACAGAAACAGCTATTGGTAAAAGAAATAAGATGACGGTTTTTGGCAATGATTATCCTACTAGAGATGGCAGTTGCATAAGAGACTACATCCATGTTTGCGATTTGGCGAGAGCACATACTTTGGCACTTGAATATGTATTTGAAGGGAAACAGCATACCCAAACAGAAGTTTTTAATATCGGCATTGGAAACGGTCTTACTGTACTTGAAATCATTAAAGCTTTTGAGAAAGTGAGTTGTGTGGCTCTTCAATATGAAATAGGAGGCAGAAGATCAGGAGACATCATGGCTATATTTTCTGATCATTCAAAAGCGACACAATTGCTAGGTTGGGAACCAAAATATGGCGTGGACGATATTATGAGCACTGCCTGGACTTGGGAAAAAAATAGGAGCAAATAAGGAAGGAAATCAAATAATAGTCTTTTGGCAGTGTTGATAGACCAACAATATTTTGATTTTAAACCAAAACTATTATCAAACGTTTACAATCAGTAAAGTTTAATGTCACTATAATTTTTTGCATGTCTGATAAATCTTTTTGGTTCCTTGAAAACAAAGACCTGAATGACCTATTCAGTCAAACCAAAATGAGTGGTGGTACACAAATAAACAACGTAGTCAATTTTAAAAAAGGTGATTATGTCTACATGCCTGAAGACAGCTCTGACAAGATATTTTTTATCATCTCAGGTAAAATAAAAATAGGTAGTTATCGCGAAAATGACAAAGAAGTAGCGCACACGATACTCCAGAAAGGTGACGTCTTTGGCGAATTAGCTATGATTGGAGAAACATCAAGAAAGGATTTTGCACAAGCTATAGAAGATTCAGAAATTATCCCTATAAAATTGGAAGAAGTCAAGAAGCAGATGAAAAATCATTCTGGACTTAGTATACTGATTATGAAGATGATGGGTGCTAGAGTACACGAAATGGAACAAAGATTGGAGTCGCTTGTATTTAAGGATTCTAGGACACGTATCATAGAATTCATTATTCTAAGTTTAGAAAAAAGTGGTCAGAGAATGGGATATGAATGGGTATTAAGAAATTTTATTACCCATCAGGACATTGCCAATATCACTGCCACATCAAGGCAAACTGTAACAATGGTACTCAACGAATTAAAAAATGAAAACATCATTCATTTTGATAGGAAGAGATTACTGATCAGAGATTTAGATAGGCTAAAAGCAGAGATCAAATAATTGTTGGTTTGATTTTTGTAAAATAGTACTGTATGCAAACTTTTCCATTCAGGATTATTTGCAATCACACTTCTAAAAAGAAACGAATATTATGTTAGTGATTCAAGATACACTGATAAGTGAAGAAATAGTAGAAGAACAATTCCATTGCAATCTCACAGCTTGTAAGGGCGCATGTTGTCATGAAGGCGATTATGGCGCACCAGTTGATGTTGAAGAGGAAAAAATTATTCATCAATATTTAGATGTCATTAAATCGAACCTTACTGCGGAATCAATTGAGTTTATAGACAATCATGGAGCATTGACTTTTTATAAGGAACCAAAAGTATTAGGCACTAGTTGTTTGCCAGACGGAGCTTGTGTGTTTTTGACAAAAAATGAATTAGGAATATCTATATGTGGTATTGAAAAAACATGGTACGAAGGGAAAATTTCGTTTCAAAAACCAGTGTCATGCCATCTCTATCCAATTAGAATATCAAGCAATGACATTATCGGGTTTGAAGCGTGGAATTATGATCGATGGGATATTTGTTCAGCAGCTTGTGCCAAAGGTAAAGAAGAAAAGATGCCTATCTACAAATTTGTAAAAGACGCAATTATCCGTAAAAAAGGAATAGAGTTTTACGAAGAACTAGAAGCAGCTGCACAACATATGAGTCAAAAATAGAGAAGTTGTAGCACAAATTTTCCATAGAAAACATGGAATCAAAAAAGATAAATGGTCCAATTTGAATGATTTAAATATCTTTTGTACCCAATTTAATGATATTTCTGAGTAAAAAGTATGGATAATTAAGAACATTAACCAATTTTTAATAAATATACTTGGAAATTGACAGGTGAAATTTGGAAATAGCTTTAAATAATTTACCTTTGTGGCGCTTTTCCTCAAAAGTAGGAATAAGCTATTATATTAACGTTAAACAGACATTAAAATTCAATAGAATACTATGGCTTTAATAGGTAAGATCAGAAACAACATGTGGCTTGTTATTGTGCTTTTAGCAGTAGCATTAGGAGGATTTATCCTTATGGACATGACGAGTGCAAGTAATAGAGGTAGTTTTGGCTCAAGAACGACTATAGGAGAAGTAGCGGGTCAAAAAATTGATTACATCGATTTCCAAAAGGCAGAATCTGCACTTTATGGTGGTTCTGGTGATCAATATTCAAAAAAGAGCTCTTTATGGAATTATTATGTTGAAAATGCCATAGTAACAGATATTGCTGGCGAAAATGGTATTGACGTAAGTGGTGAAGAATTAACAGAATTAGAGTTCGGTGCAAATCTAAGCCCTGTAGTACAAAGTTTCTATAGAAATCCACAAACTGGTCAAGTAGATCGTAATCAATTGAATGAAATCAAAACAGCAATTGATGAAGGGAAAGTTTCAAATCCTGAGTTTGCAGCATCTTTTAATGAATTGAGAAAACAAGTAATTAAAACTCAGAAGCAGACTAAGTTAGTAAATTTGGTATCAAAATCACTTTATACGCCTACTTGGCAAGCTGAGACTCTTGATAAGATTAACAACGAGTCAGCAACATTAGAGTACGTAAGAATACCTTTCGAAACCATCGCTGATACTGAAGTAGCGCTTACAGATGAAGACTTTGCAGCTTACATTAAAGAAAATGAAGTAAAGTATACCAATAAAGATGAAGTAAGAAATTTGTCTTATGTTGTCTATGATGTGAAAGCGACACAAGAAGATTCAATGAAAATTAAAGAAGAACTTAGTGGATTGGCATCTCAATTTGCGGCTAGTACAAATGATTCTTTATTTGCTTTGAATAATAATGGATTTTATGGAAGCAATTATGTAAAATCAGATGACCTTACTGGTCCACTTAAAGATACTGTAAAGTCATTGTCAGTAGGTCAAGTTTATGGTCCTTATATAGATAATAATGCTTATGTAGTTGCAAAACTTGTTGGTAAGAAGGTAATAGCTGATTCTGCAAAAGCATCACATATATTGAGATCTGTAGCAAATGGTGATCCAATGCAATTAGTTGCTGCACAAGCGTACATAGATAGTATCAAAACATTAATCAACAGCGGAAGTGTAACATTTTCTGACGCTGCGACTGCAAATAGTCAAGATCCAGGTTCTGCTTCAAAAGGAGGAGATCTAGGTTCGTTTGCTCCAGGCGCTATGGTGCCAGAGTTTAATGATGCTGTATTTAATGGTAAAGTAGGAAGTCTATATACTGTTACAACGCAGTTTGGTGTACATTTGATAAAAGTAAATAACTTGATTTACAAATCAAATGAACTTAAATATAATGTAGCATACCTTGCACAAGCAATAATACCTTCAGAAGGCACACAAAATGCAATTTTAGACAAAGTAGTTTCTGCATTAGAAGGTACTAAGAAAATAGAAGATCTTACTAAATTAATTGTTGACTCTATGAAAGTAGAAACGGTAGGTGGACTTAAGAAAAATGATTTCACTGTAGGTAATCTTGGGTTAGGTCAGACTTCTAGAGATATAGTAAAGTGGGCTTTTGATGATGATACAAATGTAGGTGATGTTTCTCCAGATGTTCATATTTATACAGATGCTGTAAATTATGTAGATAGTAAATATGTAGTAGTTGCCCTTAAATCTATCGATAAACCAGGTGTAGCTTCTGTAGAGTCAATAAAAGAAACCATTGAGCCATTGATCAGAAATAAAAAGAAAGGAGAAAAAATCAAATCTAAAATTTCTGGTACAGATATCGCTGCTATAGCAACATCATTTGGACTTACAGCAGGTCTAGCAGAAAACATTACATTCGGTAGAGGTGCATTCCCTGACGGTGGTCAAGAACCATTAGTAATAGGTAAATCATTTGCACTAGCTGCAGGTGCTGTAACAGAGCCTATCATTGGAAACAATGGTGTGTATGTAGTAAAAGTAGCTACTAAGACACCTGCAAGTCCTGAACAAGGTGGATTCATGCAGAAAATGCAACAAACTCAAGCTGTAAGAAGTCAAGTAAATTTCAGATTGATGGAAGCTATCAAGAAGACAGTTAAAATTGATGACAATAGAGCGACTTTCTTTTAATTTTAATTGAAGTCTATCAAATATTAAAAAGAGCTGATGAATTTTATTTTGTCAGCTCTTTTTTATTTTTTAACATACCAAATAAGAATTTTCTGCGTTTTAATTTTTTAGTATTTCCTTATCTTTGATCAATTTAGTAAAAACCGCAAAATGATAAAATATTTATTAATCTTAACTTTTTTAGCAACACTTGCTTCATGTTCAAACTCTAAAGTAGAAATAAAAAATGACTCAGGTAAAGTTACAGAATCTTACGAAGTCAACAAAGAAGGTGAAAAACATGGTAAATATACCGCATTCTACGATGATGGGAAAATCCATGAAGAAGCGACTTACATCAATGGTGTCTTAGCAGGTAAAAGAATTATTTACCACCCAAATGGTAAAGTTGAAATCGAGGAAACCTATGATGACAAAGGTGTTATGAATGGACCATACAAATCTTATTTTGAGTCTGGAGTACTTGAGCTAGAAAAAGAGTATAAAGACAATATGATACTAGGAGCGATAAAAGTATATTATCCATCAGGAAGTATAAAAGAGGAAGTATCGATGGAAAATAACTCTGAAAATGGTCCTTTTACTGAATATCACGAAAATGGTAAAGTACACTGGAAAGGTACCTACAGAAATGGTGATAACGAATATGGTATTTTATATCAATATGACTCTATAGGAGGTCCGATTAAAATAATGAAATGTGATACTTTAGCCATTTGTAGGACTATTTGGAAGCCAGGTATGCCAGAAATTAATGTAGATACGGTAAAAATATGAGATTGATCAAATTACTTTTATTTACATCTTTTTCGTTCTTCTCAATTGTACTTTTTGGTCAGATTGGTGGAACGAATGCATATGAGTTTTTAAACCTTCCTGCATCAGCAAGAATTACAGCCTTAGGTGGAAGTCTGATTAGTGTCCAAGATGAAGATGTGACTTTGGCATTGTCAAATCCAGCATCTCTAAATAAGCAAATGCATAATCGAATCTCTTTTTCCCATAATTTTCATTTTGCCGGTATCAGTAATGGGTATGTTTCTTATGGGAGAACATTAAGTAATCTTGGTGTCACAGCACATTTTGGTGTCCAATATATTAGTTATGGAGATTTTGTGGCAGCTGATAATTTAGGAATACAAACAGGCGCATTTTCTGCTGGGGAGACAGCATTTGTGCTTGGTGCTTCCAAAAAAGTAGCAGATAGAATTACTGTTGGAGCAAACTTAAAAGGTGTATTCAGTAATTTGGAAACTTATTCTTCTACAGGTGTACTAGCAGATCTTGGATTGAATTATGGCAAGGATTCATCAAGTTTTATTATCTCCTTTGTTGTCAAAAACATTGGTGCAGAAGTGACTACCTATACAGGGACGAGCTTTGGTACACCATTGGATGTACAGATTGGTGTTTCAAAAAGATTAAAATATTTGCCTTTTAGATTTTCCATTATAGGGCATCAATTACATAGAGCCAATGTTAGATATGACGATCCTGACAAAGTCGAGACTACAGATATATTCGGGGAAGCACCAAAAGAAAATAAGTTTGGAGACGCTGTTGATAACGTTTTTAGACATATTATTTTTAATGGCGAGTTCCTTTTAGGTAAAAATGAAAACCTAAGGCTGAGAGCTGGTTACAACCATTTACGCAGGAAGGAGCTATCACTGACAAGTTTCAGAAGTTTGGCTGGTTTCTCTTTAGGCTTTGGTATTAAAATAAATGCATTCAAACTTGATTATGGTGTGGGTTATCACCACGTGGCAGGTGCTGTCAATCACATTTCATTAAGTACAGATATGGGCAAGTTTTTCAAAAAATTATAAGATTAAGAACTACACGACAGCATAGAGCAGCCTACTTTTTGCCTAGCCCAATCAGGTCTTTTAGAAAACCATTTGTCATGTTCGATCTGTTTATCATAAGGTCTTTTGAGT
>JBGSOH010000250.1:0-12739 GCA_041739205.1 Saprospiraceae bacterium | reverse complement strand
GAGAATTGGCTTCAAACGATATGCTCTTAACTTCCCATGGAGCTACTAGACCTAACGCCATTGCAAAAATTTGCTCATTATTCATAACACTAAGATACAACTATTTATATATTTTACCCATTCAATACCATATAGAGCCATTTATTTATATCAATTTGAGATTTTAGGTCACTTATTATTTTTTGATTTACATTATCCTGTTGTCTGATAATTTCAATTAAATGATCGTTTGAATTATGCTTAGTTTTGCATAATGGACAAAAATCTGTTTTTGAAGTTTCTACATAATCTTTACCTAAATCTACAATTTTTTGAAGTTTAACGGTAATATCTGAAACACCATTATACTCAGTTTCTAATGCTTTGTTTTCGTTTAATTTTGTTTCTAGCTCTTTATTTAATGTATCTATTGATAAAAAATGGTTATTATTGTAACAGCCCCCTGAAAAGTCAGACTGAATTACAAAAATAATTTTGTAATTTTGTAATCATGGAAAGTAGTAAGAAGAGTGTTAAGTATAGCACTAAAGAAAAAATGAACATTCTTTTGGAAGCAGAGAAGAATGGAGTAAAAGTCACCCTTGAAAAGTATAATTTATTTCCTGCCACCTTTTATTATTGGAAGCGGAAGCATAATACCTTTGGGGAGCAAGGTCTTGATCATAAGACACAAACAGATCAGCTAAAGAGAATGAAGGCCTTGGAAGTAGAAAATTATAGGCTGAAGCTTTTATTGGCTGAAAAGGAACTTGAAAGTAGTCTCAAGGATGAACTTATTAAAAAAAAGTATCCAGAGATGAAAAAGTTGAAATAGCCTTTAGATATATGAATGCAGGACTTAAGCGGAGTATATGTCTAGAGATCTTGGGATTAAGCCGACATCAACTCTATTATAAACCAAATGGTCGCAGAGTAGGTGCTGCAAAGTCATTAACAACCAAGAAGCTCCTTGACAATAGAGGTAATATAGAATGGGTACAGGAAGACGTTATAGTCAAAGAGATCATAACGATAAAAGAGAATCCAGACTTAGGCAATTGGTATAGATTAATCTGCGCCCAATTGAATTTTCAGGGGTATTATATTAATCATAAAAAGGTATATAGAATTATGTTTGACTATTCATTGCTAGAGCCGAAAGTCAAGCGTGGGGAGCGTAATTATGTGAAATACAGACGAGTATGCCCCAATAAGCCATTGCAAATTTTAGAAATTGACATAAAGTATGTATGGATAAACGGGACCAAAAAGTATGCCTTTGTGATGAGCATAATAGACACATTTACACGTGTAGTACTTCACTGGAGAGCAGGATATCAGATGACCCAACATCAAGTAAAAGATTCATGGGAGTATGTGATAGTCAAGTATTTACAGCCAGAAAAGACAAAGCTAGTAGATATAGAAATAGAAATTCGAAATGATAATGGTAAGCAATTTGATGCAAAATTGGTTAGGGATTTCTTAAGTGAGAACGGATTAAACCAGGTGTTTACACATCCATATACTCCTGAAGAAAATGGTCATATAGAAAGTTTTCATTCCACTTTGGGTAAGTGCTTGGATAAAGAATATTTCAAAGATTTAGTAGATTTAGAACAACGTCTAAAGACATTCTATAACACATACAACACACAACGAGCTCATGGATCTATAATGGACTTTGCTCCAACCATGTTTTGGGCATTGTTTATAGAAAATAAGGTTGAAATTCAAATAATATCAAAATCAGAACTTAAATTTGCAACCAATGAGAGCAAACAGGAGATTAGATTCAATAAAAAGGTAAAAGAGATCTCCAATTGGGTAATGGGAGTCTAAGGGAATCCTTGCCAAAATTGGATGATCCCTAAATGGGTCATTCAATTTTTCTAGCAATAGGATATTTAAAAATTACTGATGGTGTAACCGAAGACTCATCTGTAGAATATAAGGGCAGCTCTTCACTACTTGTATACAAACCATTAATATCCAACCCACATAACGTACAATTTTTATTTTGATGCCAAATTGTAGGTAATTCCGTAAAATACTTTTGTCTTCTTCTTACATTGCTATTTTCAAATAGTATTTTTACTTCTAATTCTTTCTTAAATCTTGTGTTGTCATTTGTAAAAATACCAAATGATTCATATTTTTCAGTTTCTTTGAGTCCATTCGATACGAAAAGTATATTGATATCTGGTTCATGAAATATAAGCTCTAATGGTTTTTTATCCATTAATTCTTTTATCTGGACATTCAATTCTTTAACTCTTGTTTGACTTACTTCATATCTTTCTTGAATATTGATTTCGTTTATTTTTAATTCTTCAATTTCTAATTCAAGATTTTTTAATTGATTAACATATTTTTCAATGTCTCTTTCATTATCTTTTTTTAACTTTTCGAATATCTTTACTGACGTTGAAAATGTAGCTGCAATGGGTACTATAATAATTATATTTTCTTTGAGTTCAATATTATCAACAAATTCTAATGATTCATAATCTTTTATAATACCATGATTTAAAAGATTAGAATCTTTTCTTTTTTGTAACAAGTGTTCAACCAAACTTAAAAGTAATGCTGAATATAGTCCATAGCCCACCAATGTAACACCCTTCCCATTTTTTCCACTTTCAAACAATTCCTTGTTGTTATTTAAGATATATTCTGCCGTAATTAGTGCGTATCGGGAAGCAAAAAAACTGTTTTGAAACATTCTTTTTGCATAATAAAAATCGGAAATGTGTATTTTGGATCCTAATTTAAAATGAGAATCAATAACTTTGTAACCTGGTTGTTTTGCTAAATACTTTTTGAATTTATTCATATCCCCCTTTTGAAATTTCCTTTTGTAGTAAGTATTCAGCATTATATTCAAAGATCGTTTTACCGTCTACGATAATTTTCAATTCTAAAGGAAGAATTTTTTTTGCAACCTTTTTAATGCGATCAGAAACCACTTCTTTAAATTTAACATCAATCATTAAACTACTAAAATTTGTTTGTTCATTCAGATAATTAAGTGACATAAATTCGTTTCTAGAATTTCCATAAAAATGATCTGTAAAATAAAATTTCCTATTATACTCTTCATCGAAAAAATAACTATAAAATGATGTTAAACGATGTGAATTCCAATATGGCAAATCATCTAAATTATTAGAATATAACTCATTAACTTCAAATAATTCATGTACTTTTCCAACAGGGATATTAACTAAACTTAAATTAATTTTAGGATAATTGATTTGCCACTCACCTAAAAATCTAAATAGTTCACTCTCATCCATTTTTCCCAAAGTATTATCGTCAAATAAAAGAATAAAGTTTGAAATACTTGAATTCAGTTTAGGCATCAATTTAAAAAGTGCATGTCCTGATGAAATTTCTTCTTCAATTTTTAAGTAAACCAAATCAATATCGCTAAACGCTTTAGTAGCATTAAATTCAAGAAAATTATAATCTAATATTTTTTCAATTTCACCAAAATGAACAGAATTATCAATTGGAGATTTATAAATATTTTTAACTTCTTCTCTGCTCCCTGCAATTTCTCTGATAGGAATAACAGTTTGAACCCTAGTTCCAGGAATGTTAGCATCAAAAGAATTTAATTGTGTGTCATTGCCACAAACTATACATTGCTCAGGTTTAACATTTGTACTCTGAACAGAAATATAACCATTGTAAGTGTGAATTTTATTTGTATATATCAATAGTCCAAGATGTGCATTAGCCCTTTTCGCTTGGTAGATGAGTGGAATTCCTTTATTTATACTGAATAAATCTACAAGAGTGACATCACCTACATTTTCATTGTATTTTTTTTCTTTATTATTTTTATTGGTTTGATTGTTATTTTGGAATGTTGGAATAATTCCAATTTCACTCAAATCCATAACATTAATATCCATGTACCTATCAATCTTTTCACTTAATACAGCTGAATCCGGAAAAAATGATTCAAGAAGATTCGTTTTGAAGGTATCAAAATTATTTAATTCTAAAAATTCTTCATGTTTAAATGATCTGAAGGATATTATACCAAATTTGCCCTGACTATGTTGTACTGAATTTTTTGCTAACTCTTCAATTCCTTTTGAAATTTCAATAGCATCAACAAATAATTTTTTTAAAATTAAACCATCCCTGATTTTAAACTTTCCTTTTGTGGTAATAAAGTTAAAAACAAGTTGATAAAATATTATAAATTGGATTATTGTTAAATTATCAATAGGAATATTACAAAACTCTTCAAAATCCATTTTACCGATATTTTTTCCCGTTGTAAAATTATCTCTACTAAATATTTTATTTTTAAATTTATTGACCATCCAGCTTATAAAATTCTCATAAGCCTTATCATAATCAGTAATAGAATATATACTTAAATTCTTATTACAACTTTGATCAATATAGGAATTCTCATCTATAATTAGTTTATTATTGTTAATATCTCTAATTTGAGTAGTTGAAATAAATTTCAAAACATCAATTGTAGGCAAATATAAAATCGGACCAAAGCTTGCAGAAACCGTAAAATTTTTCAATGTAAATTGAAATTCACTGTCAATAAAACTTATTTCATCTTTTGGTTCATCATCAATGAAAAACAATATCTCTTTGAATGTTATTGATCCATAAAATTGATATTGATATAAAGTCTGTTTTACATTTTCAATAAGATAGGGTGCCTTAATAATGATTGTTTTTATTTCATGTTTTTTCTTAAATAGCATCAAATATGAAATAAACAAAATATCTATTTTCTTAACATTATCAAAAAAAACTAAAGTTAAAACAAACCCGCTTTTTTGTTCTTTTAATAATATTTCAGCTATATTCTGGCTGACATCAGCTCCAATATAACCGTTTGACTTCATATAATGATATTCATCGTCCTTTTTGACTCCTCCTATATATATTCTAACAACTTCATTCATATTAAATAAATAATGTAATTCTGCTCATCTTTAAAATATTTTGAGACATATACAATAAAATATTGTAATAAATATAATTAAAAAAAGACTTAACTAAGATCCTTACAATTCTTTTATGTTGAACATTAAAATACATACTACTATTACATTTAAACTATGATTATTTCCAACATCATAGTTTTATTTGCACCTAGATGTATCTACCGACAAATGTATTTCCTACATTTCATACCACCAAATTTCTGTTAATAAATTTTTAGAGCATATAACAAAAGTTATATAGGGTAAACCCTGATATTATCTTTTTCGAATTAATTTGAACAATCATCTGAATTTTCAGTTAAATTTGTTACATCCTAATATAAAACTTCCCTCAGCAAGTATAATTATCCTCCTAGCAAGTATAAAACTCCCCTTACCAAGTAAGGAATTAGTCTTAGCAAGTATAAAACTCCCGTTAGCAAGTATGATTATCCTTTTAGCAAGTATAATTATCCAGTTAGCAAGTATAAAACTTCTGTTAGCAAGTATAAAACTTCCGTTAGCAAGTACGATTATGCTCTTAGCAAGTATAATTATCCCCTTAGCAAGTATGATTATTCTCTTAGCAAGTATAAAACTTCCGTTAGCAAGTATGATTATTCTGTTAGCAAGTTCAATTAACTAATTTTCTTCTTACATACTCACGACAGACAGTATCATTCATATAGTTATCTACATTTTTCCATAGATATCAGATGCTAATCTTGTAGTATCTTTTACGATCCTTTATGTCTATCTTTCAATACATCCACCACATCTTCCAATGTACAGCCCTTCGCTTGCAATAAGATCAGGTAGTGGAATAATAAATCAGCTGCTTCGCCTAGGAATAGGTCCTGATTGTTATCTTTGGCTTCGATGACGAGTTCTACTGCTTCTTCGCCTACTTTTTGGGCGATCTTATTGATACCTTTGGCAATCAAGTCTGCCACATAAGAATTCTGGATGTTAAACCTACTTTTTCGTTCGGTGATGGTGTCTTCTAGTTTTTGTAAAAAGGACAGGTGCGACGACTCATTTTTTTGTCCCCAACAGGTATCATCTCCCGTATGACATACAGGACCATTCGGTTTCACCAAGGCCAAAATAGTGTCTTGATCACAATCCAAGGTCATTTTTTCTACCATTAGGAAGTGACCACTTTCTTCGCCTTTGGTCCATAATCTGTTTTTGGTGCGGCTATAAAAAGTGAGTTTGCCCGTTTCCATCGTGACGGTGAGTGCTTCGGCATTGGCGTATCCCAACATCAACACTTGACGAGTGGATATATCTTGTGCGATGATGGGAACAAGGCCGTTTCCTTTTTCAAAATTTATGGTTGATATGTTTATCATGATTTGTTTGTTTATATTAAAATATTGAATCAAATGTTGTTTATAAAACAAAGATCTCTTTTTCCTGAAACCGGTCTCCCCTTTAGGGGCCGGGGGTAAAACCTGCATTCCAAATAAAACTCAATTACAACCTTCTGATCGTTAACCTGCCCGCTACCCTCTATCCCTGAAGGGACGACCCACACGCTTTCTCTAAAATCAAAAAACTATTATGAAACCGATCTCACCTTTAGAGGCCGGGGGTAAAACCTGCATTCAAAATAAGACTCAATGACTATCTACTTATCGTAAATGCGCCCGCTACCCTCTATCCCTGAAGGGACGCCCCACCCGCTTTCTCTAAAATCAAAAAATTCTATTCTGAAACCGATCTCCACTTTAGGGGCCGGGGGTATAACCTGCATTCAAAATAAAACTCAATTGCTAACTACTGATCGTCAATCCGCCTGCTACCCTCTATCCCTGAAGGGACGACCCACACGCTTTCTCTAAAATCAAAAAATTCTATTGAAAAAGATCTCCCCTTTAGGGGCCGGGGGTATAACCTGCATTCAAAATAAAACTCAATGACTATCTACTTATCGTTAATCCGCCCGCTACCCTCCATCCCTGAAGGGACGACCCACCCGCTTTCACCTATGTAAAAAAATACGTGAAGAAATGACCTTACAACTTCTTCCTCCATCATAATCGAACAGCAATACCTTCTTTTGCCAAATCCTTTTTCAAGTCAGGAATGCGCACTTCTTGGTAATGAAATATGCTTGCTGCCAATCCTGCGCTGACATCCGTCTCCTGAAATAGCGATACGAAGTGTCCTTGATTGCCGGCGCCACCTGATGCGATGATGGGAATGGTCAAGGTGTCATTCAACATTTTTAAAGCTTCTAGGGCAAATCCTTGTTTGGTGCCATCATGATCCATAGATGTGAATAATATCTCTCCCGTACCACGTTCTTGGGCTTCTTTTGCCCATTCGAATAGTGATCTTTCAGTCGGTTTTTGTCCACCGTGGGTGAATACTTTCCAAGTTGCTGCTATACATTTTGCATCGATGGCCACGATGAGACATTGCGCTCCGTACAGTGATGCGATTTTGGTTATGAGTTCTGGATGTCTGATGGCGGCAGAGTTGACACTGACTTTGTCGGCACCTTTTTGGAGGAGATCGTACACTATTTTTTCATCATTGATGCCGCCACCTACCGAAAAAGGAATATGAATGTTCGCTCCTACCCTTTCTACCAGATCTATGAGTGTTTTTCGATTTTCGATGGTTGCGCCGATGTCCAGAAAAACCAATTCGTCAGCGCCTTCCACACTATATTGCCTTGCTAGTTCTACAGGATCACCTGCATCCCTTAGTTGTAAGAAATTGGTGCCTTTTACCGTTCGCCCATCTTTAATATCCAAACAAGGAATGATTCTTTTTGTCAACATATGTTATGATTTTTCAAATAGGTCATCAATGTTTATTTTCCCTTCATAAATAGCCTTGCCGATGATGATACTTTCCATACCCATCTCTCTCAATCTACCCACCTCATCCATATCATGCACGCCACCTGAAGCTATCAGTTGCACAAACGGAAAGCTTTGTAATATCTCCTTGTACAATGACCTTGACGATCCAGACATCATACCATCTTTTGCGATATCTGTACATAAAAAAGTGTTTGCACCTTCGGTCATATAGCTTTTGATAAAGTCAAAAATATCTTCATCTGTTACTTGCTGCCATCCATGTGTAGCTATTTTTTGATCTACGACATCTGCACCGATGACTATCCTATCCGCGCCATACTTTTGTATCCACTGAAATACTTCTTCCCGATGATGAACTGCCGCACTTCCTATGATGACCCTAAAAGCGTCCAAGGTAAGTAAGGTTTCTACATCCGCTTCCGTACGAATGCCGCCACCTGTTTGCACTTTCAGCCTCGACTGAGTGATGATATCTGCAATCAACTTCCGATTATGATTCGAAGGATTTTGGGCTGCATCGAGATCTACGATATGAATGTACTCTGCACCTTTATCTTTGAAATATTGTGCCATTTGCAGTGGATCATCATTATAAACAACCTTGGTATCGTAATCACCTTTGGTGAGCCGCACACATTTCCCATCTATGATATCAATAGCCGGATAAATATTTGTTGGTTTGGTTTGCATTATGTTAATTTTAAAAAATTCTCTAATATATATTCTATTGCCACAAAGACTCTAAGACACTATTTTTTAAACTATTATTTTCGCCACTAAGACTCAAAGACTCTAAGATTATGTTATGTTGAAAGAAACATCATGCCTTCCTCCCTTCGTGGCATAATAACCTAAAAATTCAACACTACTTTTAATTTCGCTACAAAGTCTCAAAGACACTTAGATTACAAAGATAAATAATGAAATCAACTTTGTGCCTTAGCGCCTTCGTGGCATAATAATGAAACCAACTTTGCGACTTCGTGCCTTCGTGGCATAATAATGAAATCAACTTTGCGCCTTAGGGCCTTTGTGGCATAATATCCTATAACATATTTGTGCCTTAGCAGCTAAAATTCACAAAAATTCTCCATCATCTTTTGCCCTATCTCACCCGACTTTTCAGGGTGGAATTGTACAGCATAATAATTACGGTATTGCACAGCTGCCGAAAAAGGAAAAATATAGTCACAACTAGCTATGGTCTCCTTAGACATTGCAGCAAAATAGCTATGGACAAAATAAAAGTAACTATGGTTCGGAATGTCTTCAAATAGTGGATTTTCAGGATCGGCTTGTATCGTATTCCATCCCATATGTGGCACTTTATGTGCGCCATCACTTTCAAATTCCTTTACCATACCAGGAATAATGCCTAGACAATTTACATCTCCTTCTTCTGAAAAATCATACATCAACTGCATCCCCAAACAAATACCCAAAAATGGTTTTTGATACGACTTCAGCGTAGGAATAAGTCCCGACTTCACCAAAGAATCCATAGCCGATGCCGCATGACCCACTCCAGGAAGTATCAATCTATCTGCCTCGCGTATCTGATTTTCATCAGCAGTCAATACATATTGCTGTCCCAATCTATCTAAAAGATTCGTCACCGATTTGGTATTGCCTGCCCCATAATCTACTATCGCTGTCATAAAATCTTGTTTTCATTTTGAAGAAAAACATTTACACCTATATTCTACATTAAACTACTTTATACTACTGATATCTTTTTGCCTTGGGTATTTCCCAACAGCTAAATTTAGACAACAGCTTTTCTTTGACGGACTGTTCAAAAAACAAGCGAAAGTGAGTGATGAATCAAAAGTGCGTCTATCGCCTTCAGATAAAATTTTCAATTTATCACTTATTAATGGCGATAGAAAAAGCATTTTGATTCGAGAGTGAACCATAATAATACACCTAGCTGATCTAAGCTTAGATCAGTGCCTTCATTTTTGAGTGATTTCGTATCACTCAAATACAGCAAAGCTGCACCATTCAGTTACCTTTTTTTGAACTAGCGTTTTCACGCAGAGCGTGACACGTATTGGTTACTTTTTTTGGCAATGAAAAAAAGTGACTGCCGTCCGCATAGGACAAATGCCAATCAAGAGCGCAAATTCTAAGTTACTTCCAAATTGTAAAGATCTAAAATCCAGATAATTAACTACATATCATCCTTTGACAATCTGTGCATTAATATCTTTTAAAATATTTCTAAATATTCAATTACAAATCCCTACAAACTCCCTTTCGTACTAGGTATATCCATCGCCGATACATTCCGAGTTTTAGCCATCAAGATTGCCTTTGCAAATGCCTTAAATATAGACTCAATGATGTGGTGCTCATTGGTGCCTTTGGCAGATATATTTAGGTTGCACTTGGCATGATCGGAGAAAGATTTAAAGAAGTGAAAAAACATTTCTGTTGGTACATCTCCTATTTTTTCTCTTTTGAAACCCACATCCCATACGATCCAAGGCCGTCCACCAAAATCTAGCAAAACCTTCGCTTCAGCTTCGTCCATCGGCAATGTAAATCCATACCGTTCTATCCCAGCTTTTTTGCCCAAAGCATCATAGACCAACTGCCCCAATACAATGGCCGTATCTTCGACCGTATGATGTTCGTCAATATATAAATCTCCATCTGCTTTTAAGAACAAATCTATCTGCCCATGTTTGGCGATTTGATCGAGCATATGATCAAAAAAAGGCAGACCTGTATTTATGTCACAGATACCGCTTCCATCGATGTTGATACTTCCTTTGATCTTGGTTTCAGATGTATTTCTTATGGCCTTCGACTTTCGATCTAAGGTAGAAAGATATTGCCATACTTCCTTCCATGTTGATACTTCGATGTGGATTTCAGGACGTCCTTTTACACTTGGATCTAGACTATTGAGCAATATTCCTTTCGCACCAAGATTGACAGCAAGTTGCATATCGGTGATACGGTCGCCTATGACAAATGAATTTTCTAAGTCATAATTCCCTTGAAGGTATTTGGTGAGCATGGCAGTTCCAGGCTTGCGATATGGACTATTTTCAGGGGCAAAACTTCGGTCTATACACACTTGATCAAAGACAATATCTTCTCCTTGCAGCGTTCGCATCATCAATTCTTGCACCGGCCAAAAGTCTTTTTCAGGAAAACTTTCTGTACCAAGTCCGTCCTGATTTGTGACCAACACCAACAAATAATCTAATTTCCTAGCGATCTCTCCAAGATAATAAAACACACCCAGAAGAAAAGTCATCTTGTCTATATGATCGCATTGTTGGTCGTGCGGTTCCTTGAGTATCACACCATCTCTGTCTATAAATAATATTTTTTGCATCAGATCAATTTTGTTGTTGAAATAAAAGAAGGGATTGTTTAAGTTGTTCATTTTCTTCAGGTGTTCCTATCGTAAATCGGATACAACCTTGACACCTGAATTCTTTGTCCCTATTGCGTGCCACGATACCTTGCGACAATAAAAAGTCATACAATTTAAAAACATCTTTCACCCTGACCAAGATGAAATTTGCTTCCGATGGAAAGACTTCTTCTACAAAATTTAAAGCACCCAAAAACTGAAATAGCGCCGTCCTTTCTGCCTTTATTTGTTGTATTTGACCAACCATATTTTCCCTATCTGATATGATATCGATGGCAATTTCTTGGGTTGCACTATTGACATTATATGGTGGCTTTATCTTGTTGAGTATAGCGACAATTTCTGTGTGCATAAAGGCTATACCCAATCTAATACCTGCTGCACCCATTGCTTTTGAAAGCGTTTGTAAAATAATAAGGTTAGGAAACTCCTTTAATTCTGATAACATACTTGGTGTCGCTGCGAAATCTATATAAGCTTCATCCACGACCATCAAACCATTAAATGATCGACAAATATAACTCAGATTTTCTCTGGAAATACAATTGCCAGAAGGATTATTGGGAGAACATAAAAACAATATTTTAGTCTGAATATCAACACATGCTATTAAGGAATCGATATCAACTCCAAACTTTTCGTCTAGATCGTGGTATTTTATTTGGACCTCATTAATATCCGCAGAGACTTTATACATGCCATAAGAAGGACGAGCGGTAAGGATGTTATCCACCTTCGGTTCACAAAATGCACGAATCAATAAATCAATAATTTCGTCTGATCCATTGCCAATAAAAATGTGCTGCGTATCAATGCTACGCCATTCACTAATCGCTTCTTTCAACTTTTTTTGGTAAGGATCAGGATAACGATTAAATGCCCAGTTGTATGGATTTTCATTGGCATCCATAAATATTTTGGCATCAGATGTAAACTCATCCCTAGCAGAACTATAAGGTGTCAATGCCGCCACATTCGGACGAACAAGATTTAAGACGGATGCTATGGTCATAATGTCGATTTATTTTGAAATTTCTAAACTGTAACAATTTAATGATTACCCCAAAGGGGTAGAATATTAATAACCACGGATAATATCCGTGGTAAAATGAAAACCTAACTCGATTTTGGCGCTATTTTTGCCTGAAAGATGCAAAAATTGTGACAATATTGACCAATGAAAACATAGACATGAAAAGTTTATCACATTGAATCTATTTGAAAAGAAAACATTAAAGGCATACTTCTAAAGATTTATTTGGTGTTCAAAAGTCCTTAACGCTTTGGCGTCACACAGTCCTTCTTGATGGAAGGATTTAGGATGGGTAAATTATGAGAATAATTAATGTTTCGGGTTTTCTAATCGTACTTTCACCGCATTGGCATGTGCTTGCAACTGTTCGCCTTCCGCCATGGTGATGATGGTTTTACCAAGCGATTGTATGCCTTCTTTGGTGATGGATTGGAAAGATATTTTTTTAGTAAAAGCATCCAAATTCACCCCACTATAACTCCTCGCCCATCCATTCGTAGGTAACGTATGATTAGTGCCA
>JBGSOH010000221.1:0-6089 GCA_041739205.1 Saprospiraceae bacterium | reverse complement strand
AACATCTATAAAGATTGGATCTGCCCCAGTGTATTTGATGGCATTGGCGGTAGCTATGAAGGTGATATCGGGTGTGATGACATAATCTCGCTGGCGGACACCTGCTAACTCTTGAGCTATGTGCAGTGCAGCAGTGCCATTCATGGCTGCGATACCATATTTTGCCCCAGCAAATTCGGCTACCATATTTTCAAACTGAGTGACATAGCTACCTACAGAAGATATCCATCCAGTGTCGAGACAGTCCTTGACATAAGTCCATTCGTTGCCAGAGATATTGGGTAAGGAGAGAGGTATCATTTGATTACTTTAAATTTTTGAGTAAATATTCTTCGACCCATTCTGGTACTTCATCTTTCAAAACATGGACATCGATACCATTTTTTTCAACAATTACTTGTGCATCCCCATAAGTTGTATCAATGACAAATGCCCTATCTGAAGCTAAAAAAGCATCATGTAATAATTGCAGACATCTATAATATCGGGATGTAATTTTTTCTGGATCCACAGCATGTCCACCTTGTTGTATCCTATTTTCAACTCTATTCAAATTAATTTCAGGATCACTTGTACAAATAAAGTAATAATATATTTTAAATCCATTTGACCTGGCTTTATGTATAAAATCAATCTTCGATGAATGAGACATAACTGTTTCAAATGAAAAATTTTGCTCACCTAGTAATAGTTTTTCTCTAAAGAAGTCAGCAACTATAGAAGCATCATATCCATCCAATGGATAATCTGAATAAATAAAAAAATCAGAAATTTTTAATTCATCAAGACTTCTGCCATAAGTTCTGTTCTGTGTTTTGAGAAAATGATGCCATTCTTGTAGGCTAATCCTTTCATTTAGGATAAAAGAATAATCCAAATATCTTTTAAGTTGAAACGATATTAAAATTTCATCCGCATTAACATATTTTCCCAAGTTGAAATTAGACCGAATCTCACTAATTAGTGTGGATTTTCCTGATCCGTTTGGTCCAGCAAATATGCGAAGCTTTTTATTGCGTGGTTTTGACAACATAACTTCGTTTCTCAACTTTTACCTTTCCAAATTTTAATTTTTTTACAACAGTTTCTTTACCTTCAGATGATACAGAAATGATATGTTGATCTTTGATTACCAAATCAGCCAAACCCATAATTTTGTTAAGGTTTTTAGCTTTTTGAGCCGCTGTTTTAATTGCTTTATTAATTTCTGATACCTCTTTACTCATATAATGATTGTTAATATTAAAGAATATTTTCAAAATTATTTAACACCTATTCCAATAAGAATGTTGATTTAAGTAGAATAATAAATAACACCACCTAGCTACCTACAGAAGATATCCATCCAGTGTCGAGACAGTCCTTGACATAAGTCCATTCGTTTCCTGAGATATTGGGTATGGAGAGAGGTATCATTTGATCTATGTTAATTTGCTGATTTGTTTATTTGCGATTCCTTAATGGCGTTGCATTCTTTGAATGCAACATATAAAGCATCTTGCAATCGGAGATTATAAGGCCATTAGAATGGCTACATTTTTGCCCATATGAGTCCCATGTGCTCGTGCATCGCTAAATAAAATTTATCGAAATTTGAATTTTTATCTTGGAGATATTTAATCAATTTAATTACTTACAAAAATAAAAATAAATGGATAATTTTACTTTTTTCTTGCTGGTGTTCCAACATAAATACCAGAATCAGTAATATCATTTAATACTACTGCACCTGCTCCTATCATTACATCACTACAAACATTAATTCCCTGCTTTACAACAGCACCAGCACCAATAAATGTATTCTCTCCAATTTTGACACCACCCGCTAAAATTGCATTTGGCGCAATATGAACAAAATTACCTATTAAACACTCATGTTCCACAATAGCGCCTGTATTGACAATTACGCCATTTCCAATTTTACATAAAGGGTTTAATACAGCATTTGCTCCCAGCATTATCATTTCTCCACATTGAACATCGTAGCCGACCACTGCATTTGGGTGTATGGCGCTCCCATAAATAACTTTTCCCAAAAGACTATTATATATATTTCTTCTTATAATATTATCCCCTATAGCGATAAATACAAATTCATCCTTAAATTGAAAATCCATCTCACTCCCCAGATATTTTAATTCGAATGGATTAAATTCCTTTTCAACATTATCACAATAACCCAAAACATTAGCACCATTTTTATGACAAATATCACAGATAACGTAGGAATGTCCAGAATAACCAATAATTATAAAATCATTTGTCATAATTTACCAATTGTTTATACCTTTGCAAAATAGAATTATGAACATTTATTCTTTTATAATTTTGTTCAATATTAATTTTCAAATTAATTGATAGCCTCTTCATTTCTTCAGGGTTAAGAAAAGCATATTTCATCTGTTCAACTAAAAGTTCAATATTTTTTACAGGAAATAACAAACCAGAAAAATTATTTGTCACAATATCGATATTACCTCCAATATCTGAACAAATCACAGGTAGTTCCATTAAAGCTGCTTGCATTAAAACATTTGGAAAACCTTCTCTGTGTGATGGGAAAACAAAATAATTCGCAATTGCCATATAATAACTAATGAATTCTGAATACCCAACCAATATAATTTTATTATTATTTTCTATTAATTGCATTATTTCATGATCGATTGGATCCAGTTCATGTTCTAAAGGACCAACTATTAATAATTTTTGACTGCTATAGTTAATATTTATTTCACAAAATGCTTTAACTAACTCCGCAATACCTTTATCCTTAACAACCCTGCCAACAAAAAGCCAAATTGTTTCATCAGCTCTATAATCAATACTTGCCTTTATTTTCTTAATTATTGCCTGATCCAAATTTTTCTTCTCAAATTTATCAACATCAATACCATTGGATGAGCCCTTGTTTATCATGTATATTTTAGATTCATTGCAAAATTTGTTATTTAAAATAAACTCAACCAAGGACTTACTATTTGGCCAAACTTCTGAAGCACATGAATAGGTTATTTTCTCAGTAATATTTAGAATTTTACGTTTAATACCAGACGTAACTTGTAAGGGTAACCCTGCTACTGTATGTATTCTTACCGGTACTCCAGCTAGCGATGCAGCCAGCATTCCAATTAACCCAGCTTTAGGAGTATGTGTGTGAACAATATTGGGTTTTATTTTTTTAATTTTCAAAAATAAAATCCATAATGCAATTAAATCCAAGAAAGGAGTTATTTTTCGTGTCATTGGCACTACTTGATGTGCACAACCTTCATCTATTGTTATTCCAATTACTTCTGGACCATTAGAACTCATCATTGTTACTTCAAATCCATTTTTAGACATGAATTTCATTTGGCCCACTAATAATTTTTTAAATGAAATTGGGACTGTAGTAATACGAACTAGCTTATACATTTCTGACTATTTTCTGATACCATACTTCAAGACAAAAGACCGACCAAATTATTTTTGCTCGCTTCTCTGCTGATATATTAGGTAATTTTTTATTCAGAAGAAGCTTAATTTTTTCTTCATGACAAAACTGACTATAATAATTGTCATTACTAAAAAGCCTATCTCTAATAACATCATGTAAAATACCGTCAACCCATTTTTTTATTGGAACTTCAAACCCTCTTTTAGGCTGATTAATCAATTCATTAGGTAAATACTTTTTAGATAGTTCTCTAAGAATATACTTAGTTTTACTACCATTAACTTTATATTTATCATTGATGGTAGGCACGTATTCCAAAAGTTCTTTACAAAGGAATGGACTACGACCTTCTAATGAATTTGACATAGTTGCAATATCTATCTTTACTAACAAGTCCCCAAATAATATGGTGTTAAAGTCCAGCAAAAGCATTTTATCAAGGCCAGTTAGCAAATTATTTTCAATAGTTGATATAGTTCCTCTTCGAATTGATGAAATACTTTCATTATAATTAATTAACAATTCATTGTGTCCTTCAAAAATATCAACAGTAGATGAAAGATATGTTTCAATACCTTTTTGCGAAGCCAAATCTAAAAGTCTATAAATATAATTATATTTTGACTTTTTATTATTTGATATAGGCAATGTTAATTTTAGACCTTTGCAGATATAACTTAACAATAAGTTTTGCTTAAAAAAATCATATTTAGCAAACGGAACATATCTGCGATACCCCCCAAAAAGCTCATCTCCGCCATCCCCATTTAATATAACCGTTAAATTCTTCTTAGCTTCCTTACTAACATAATAACTTGGTATTGATGAACTGTCAGAAAATGGTTCTCCATAATTAGAAATAATATCTTCAACATCCTTCTCTATATTGTCAAATCCAATTCTAATTTCTGTGTGTTGCGTTTGATATTTCTTCGCAACCATTTTCGCTAAATTTGATTCATCATAAATTCCATCAAATGCAACAGTAAAAGTCTGAATATTACTATTAAATTCAGATGCTATTGCTGTAATCAATCCACTGTCGATTCCACCACTCAAAAAACAACCAACTTCCAAATCTGAAGCATCAATTCTTCTTCTAATACCCTCCCTTAAATATTCATCAACTTTTATTGTTGCAGTTTCGAAGGAGTCAAATGATTTTTTCAAATAAAAATCGTCAATACTCCACCATTTTTGAATATTAACATTTGGGTTATTACAATTAATAACTGCAAAATTACCAGCAGGAAAGTCCAAAACATTATTATATGGGGTGTTTTGCCCATACATAAAGCCTAAGCGAAAATATTCTCTGATGTTATTATCATTTAGAGATAAATTGACTTGCGACTTTAGACTATTTAATTCACTTGAAAACACCAACTTATCTCTTTCATTAAATACATATAATGGTTTCTTGCCTGCTCGATCTCTTGCTAAGAATAGAGTATTCTTTACTTTGTCAAAAATAGCTATAACGAACATACCATCAAATTCCTCTAACATATTATGCCCAAGTAAATTGTACATATGAAGGATTGTTTCAGTGTCAGAATGGGTGTGACACTTTAAATTATACTTTATTCGTAATGTCTTGTGATTATATATTTCTCCGTTATAAACAATCACATATCTATCTTCAAAATGCATTGGTTGGCTACCTGCATTAATATCAATTATTGATAAGCGCCAATGTTTTAAGACAACATTGCCATAGGAAAAATTAGTTTGAGCATCAGGCCCTCTGTGAATCAACGTTTCTTTAATACTTTCGTTTAATTCAAAATTTATTGACCCTGCTATTCCACACATTATTTTGTTATAAATTTAATTTGTTTAAAACAGTTTCTATGTAACCCGATAAACTTCTTTTTTCCAATTCTTTATCAAATAATATTCTGTTATTTCTTTTTTCATTTTGATTTAAACTTAACGCATTTATGACTTTGGATGATAAGTCATTGATGTCATTTATTTCACTTAAAATAATACCTTCAATTTCTTCAATTGTGTCTGTACATTTCGTCGAGACAACAGTATCATTAACACACATCATTTGAAGTAAAACATTAGGAAAGCCTTCTGACCTTGACGGTAAAACACAACATTTCGCTAATCGAAAATAAGGAAAAGGATTATCTTTATAACCTAAAAAAATAACAGAATTTGCCAAATCTAATTTATTAACTAAATCTTTTATTGTATTTTCCAAAGGGCCTTCACCAAGAATGACCAATTTATAGTCTTTATAAATATCATTTATTTTTTTAAAAGCTGGTATTAATATATCGTATGCTTTTTCATTTACAAATCTTCCAGCTACTACAATGTATAATCCTAAATTCTTTTCTGGAATTTCCAAAAAAGATTGTTTAATTACAAAGTGTCTATCAATTGGATTAGGAATTATGGCTACATTAGAATTTTTAGCTTTAGGAAGATTTGCAACGTATTCTTTAAACATTCTAGGTGTTTGAAAAATTATTAAATCAGCTTCATTGTAAAAACATCTGTATAATTTTTGAAGTATTTTTTGTTTTTCCAAATTTAATAATGATATCAATCTAATATTTTTATCTGTACTAAATATAAAAGTAGACTCTCTGAATACAACTTTTGTATTTCTTAATAAATTCAATTTCTTTAG
>JBGSOH010000214.1:0-9657 GCA_041739205.1 Saprospiraceae bacterium | reverse complement strand
GGGGACACAAAGTCTGTGAAACTTGGCTTTTTGCATGTAGATTTTGATCGTAAAATAGCTAAATATGAAGATGGCTTAACAATCAAATGTAAAAGAAATGAAAAAATCGAGTATAGTGAAGTACAGATAGCGCCTTCTGGTGATATCAAGCTGCCGTGGACTTTTGTCATCCAACAAGTGTGGCGAGATGGGGATATTCATGAGCCTACAGGTATGTTGTTTATGAATGTCTTACAAGTCATAGAAGGAGAGATGAATATGGAGGATGGATTGCATGGGGCAGATGTTTTAGAGGAGATTGGAGGGTATTGTGTTGATGAGTATGGGGCACTTGGGTTAGATGCGCATAGTATTTCTAGCAATGGGAATCAAGGAAGAAGTATATTGGATGAAAATGGTGTCAATTGGGATGTGTTTTTGGATGGATATTTTGGTGATGGGTTTGATGAGTGGGTATTGGGAGACGAGGACAACAAAGGATTGGATGTAACTGAAGATATAGAAGAGGATAGTGAAGAAGAATTAGATATGCAGGTAGTGCTTGGATTGTGTGGAAATGAAGTTGCTGATTTTGATAGTGAACAGCAATTAAATGAAGTGGAGATTGTGGATGAAAATTGTGAAAAAGAGTTGTATGAATTTGAAGATTTAGTTGAGCAAAGTGATCATGGGTTGCATCATGAAGAAGAGTTAGATAAACAAGTAGTGCTTGGGTTGTGTGGTGTTGAAGTTGCTGATTTGTATATTAAACTAGAATTAAATGCAGTGAATGTTATTGATGTGCGTGGTGAAAAAGAGTTAGATAGGTCTGATGATTTAGAGCTTCGGAAGGAGCCTGAATTGTTTGGAGTTGATGGTGGGAATGTGCAGCGTGGAGATGTTCTTCATTCATTACATGATGGCATTAGAGAGAAGGGTGGATTGGAGCGTTTTGTACCGTGTAAGTCACTTGGTGCTAATCTGCGTGGATTGCAAAAGCTTAAAAAGAAAAGATTTCAAAGAGATTCTGTGAAGGGGCAAAAAATACAAAGGCTTCATGGACGACGTTTGGTATTACAGGATGAATAGTGTTTTTAAGGTTTGCAGAAGTATTATAAGTAACGTTATAACTAAAGGGGGTACCCCTGCTCCTAAAGAAGATACACTTGATTGTCAATGTAATAAAAGATCGGTTACTGCTCAGGTACAAGCTGTTTCCTGACTTGTCCCTTTTAGTGCGGTGGAAATAATTTAGTCACCAATTTGTCCCTTTTTGAAGCAAGCTTTGCCTTTTCGGTGACGGTTTTATGTGTTATATGATTTAGGATTTGGCCATCTACTATTTTTTTAGATGGAAAACACTTTGTAAGGTTAAAATTATTTCAATTTATCATTGCTTTTAAACTAAAAATCTCAACTCTGATTATACAATTGCCTCAAGCCGGCTTTCCCATCCTTATCAGGTGCCTTCACTTCTCACATTGTCATGCTCGACCTTTCAGGATCGTTCACTTATACTTTTTTTCTGCAGCAAAAAAAAGTAAACAAAAAATGCCGCCGCTGTTTTGTCTTCTTAACGCTTAAAAGTCATCTTCTCGACGGAAACAAAAAAAACTCGCCTTTTACATCCGTTCTTTAAATATATTTACGTGTTATTTTAGATTTGTCCTTTGATAAATAGTTCTATTGGCTCAAACAGTTTTTTGTTTGTACCGTCTCCAGTGACTTTTAAGCTAAAGACAAAAAGGCGGATGACAACCCTTCTCCGAAAAAAGTTCTTTCTCCCTAAATATTTTTGTCCTTTGTAAACTAATTTTTAACCGCTTTGGCTTTTAATTCGGTCTTTACTATCCTGATTTTCATGTCAAAATGCGCCTTTAGTGCGGTAAATCTACACAAAAGATTTACTAAAATGCAGATATTCAAATATTTAAAAACACACTAAATTTACTGGGGACAAGTCAGAAGCTGTTTTAATTTTATTTTTCTCAAACACAAAATTATGCACGAGCTCGAAGTTTGACATTTTTGCAACTTTGAGGCAAAAATACCTCCAATATCAAGTGATTCTAGCATTAACACTACGGATTTGCATCCGTAGTTACAAATATTTTAGTCAGTAGGGATTAAACCTGAATAGTTATGAATTTATATGATTATCAATAACTCAATGAATAATAAGAATTTTTTTTGTGTGGCTTCCCGCTTTATCTTTTATTGTAATTGTATATAATCCTGATGGCCAATTATCAACATGGATTTCAGTATGATTTTCACGAAGGGTGTCTGCTATAAAAACTTCACCTGTTATTTTTTGGATAGCAATATTGAATCCAATTTGATCATCTTCTAATTTAATCCAAAGTACATCATCTGCTGGATTATTGGTCAGGAAAGATTTGGATGTTTTAATTGATTCATGAACGCTACTGACGCCTTCCAATCTGATATTATCGATTCTCCAAGTGGAATTATATAACAACCCACCAAATGTTAGACCAAATTTACCAGTCTGTTGTAAAGGTATCGAATAGGATTTCATATTATTATCTGTATCATAGATGGTTATGTTTGGTAAATAATTATCACCATCAAAAAGCTTAACCATGTTATTAAATGGATCAGAGGACTGTAGATATGTGTCAAAATGTAAAATAGGGTTCTCAATTCCATCGGCATTAAAACAGACATTAACACTAGAGAGATTAGAATTGCTTTCTGATTTTATTGCAAAATAATCTTCAGGTTCAATACAATTGTCAAGATCTGCTTCAAAAGTATTTGTTTTTATCTGAAGTGCTCCATTTGTCAATGAATTGTCGCAGTAAGAACAATTGTAGACTAAAACCGAATTATGTATTGTTTGATCAAAAGTGATTACTTCTTTTGGTAGCAAAAATGGGGCAAAATATTTATTTAGTGTGTCAGATATTTCAATGTAATCAACATTGTCGATAGTTGAATAAATTTCTAGGACAGAATTTTCGATGTTTTTAATATCTGAATCCACAAAATAGTGTTCAAAGTTTCTAATAAATATTTGTGAAAGTGATCCAGATAATGTTGGACTGAATATGGTGAACTCATGAATGTCACTATCATTTTTGATCAATAACTTAAAGGGAATATCAGTGGAATCACATATATTGCCGATTAATTCATAGAGTATATATGAAAATCCTAACATAGGATTACATCTATCTACAGGGATTACAGACTTTTGTGAACCTGCTCTGAAAACGTCTTTGGCAGCAACATTTGTTTTTGTAATATGGAGTGAAAAAGGTGCAGTGGCATGTGTATATTCATCATTTCCTATAGCATAGTTTATGCCAGCGTAAAAATTTATACCAAACAGCAAAGAATCAATATTTAGAGATTTAGCCAATTTGAAATTAAGTTTATCACCTGAAGATAAAGAAAGCTCGCTGATGTATGCTTCATTAATAATGGTGTCTGTAAATGAAACAAAACTTCCATTAGAAATCCTAGAACTCACAGTATAGATCAAGATATTCATTGGAGTATTAGCTGGGATTGGATCTTTTCCACTAAAATTTAAATTTATTTCAAGATTATCCACTTTTTTATCGCACAATCTACCTCCATTTCTTAAATTATTAATGTTCAGAGTAAATAGATTTTTTGTGTTCTCTTGATTGACCAAAGCTTCAGTAATGCCAACAGCCTTCCATGCTTCTTTAACAACCATAAGTATTTCGTTATCTTCTGGAAATAGGTCTTGTGTCGCTTCAAGTGAATAAGTGTACATATCAAAATACCCACTAGATGGTGACAAATAGTTGATATGGGTATGAAAAACGATTTCTAAAGCCTTATCCATACCAATAGGCTTCACATCATAGTTTACACCTTGTTCGTTTACACCTTTTTTACCATCAGAAAGCATACAAAACCACAAGTTTGAAACAGCACTATTGGTATGTACACCGAAACTTAGGAAAACGGTATTTTGCCAGTTTGATCCTTTATATACGCTAGGATGATTATGTAAATGTGGTTCGTTCATAGTTCGGAATGGGCTAACTTTTCTAAAGATGGGTTTCCCTAGCACCCATGAAAACTTAGCTGGTTGGGCCCATTTTTCTAATGCTTTACCTATTATATCACTAAATGACTCATTCAATGCACCAGACTCACCTTGATAAATTAAATCTGCATTGAAATCTGTAATACCATGTGCGAATTCATGACCTACTATATCAATGGTTGTAAATGGACTATATTTATGACAATCGCCACTTCCAAAATTTGTATTTCTTCCATTCCAAAATGCATTATTATAAATATTTCTTCCCACATTGGCCACCAAAGGAAAGTTATTGTTATCTAAACTTTTAAAATTAAATTTTTCTTTCATAAAATCGTAAAACTTACCTGAACTATACAACACATCTATTGCAGCATTTTCCCATGGATCTTCAAAATCTACATTTGTAATTTTGGTTTCTACAGGATCATTAGTGTAGTAATCGTTTACTGTTATTGTAGCTTCTCTTGTATTGTCATGAAAAACAAACTTCTCAGTTGAAATTGAATCTAGATTTATATCTACAATACCATAATAATTAGATTTCCCTTTGGCAGGGATATTTTGATGTTTTACTTTTTCATTTGTATGCAAGATCAAGCCCGTAGAAGCATCAACAATGACCAAGTGAGATATACCATTTCCTTGGTCGCTCAAATGAATATTGTAAGTCGGTATCAGTGTATTAGTGAAATTTGGATAGTTTATATCACTATAAGTTGTCTCTACTTTTTCAATTTTGATAGTAGGGTTTATTTCAGCACTTGACATTTTTTCTTTTAAGTAGGATAAAAACTTATCTTTTGCAATGTCAATGGCTACATCAGATCCGAATAGATGCTCGGGTATATTGTCAATCCAAGTATAGTGATGACCATTTTTTTTCTTAACATATCCATGTTGACTATGTAATATAACCACTGCATTATTTATAGGGAAATCTTCAACAAATTGTTTGTATTTGGTATGAGAATTTCCATACTTATCATTTTTGGAATTTAGTTTCAAAAAACTTATGTTGTTTGGTTGATGTCTACCCAATTTAGATAAAGAATCAATGAAGGTAGACTCTTGTATTTTTTTATTTATAAAATACTTTTTTTCTATTTGGTGAGATTGGGCAAACAAATTGCTCGTAACAAAAATGTAAATTAAAATGATGAAACTTCTCATAATAAAAGTTTTAATGTATGTATTTGTAATATTCCTAACAAACATAGCATTATTTTTTTTAATGTAGTCCGTTTTTGCAAGATTTTATTTAGAAATTTATAATGTTTTTTTATATTATATGTTTCTAGATTTAATATTGATCAAAACTTAAGATCTAATTATAATTTCTTTACAAGTTATATACTAGTTTAGTAGGAATATCCATAATAATATATCGGTGTCTTTTGTTAAGATTTTTTGATAATTTGAAAAAAAACAAATTACCTTTGACTCATAAAATCTAAATAGGTATGAAAATTTTTAATCTTTTACTTTTATCCTTTTTCTTATGTGTTTTTACAGCATCAGGGCAGTTGTCCTTAACGGGATATTCTACTTTTGCCATTGGAGCAGAAACGAAGTTGTACAAAAATCTAAGTGGTGAATTTCGGGTATATACCAATGACATTCTGTATGATAGCAATATGGAAGTTCAGTTTTATTATGGATTTGCTCCTAGGAAATATCATCAGATCAGACTAGGTGCAGGTGTAAATGGAAATTTCTTTTATGGTGAATTGAATACCGTTCAAATACCGTTGCAATTACATATTTTTCCATTGCAGGATCTAAAGCAATTAGCTTTTGTGGTTGAGTTTGCACCACAATGGATTACCTATGATGCCATAGATGCAGATACTTTGATCCTAAGGAATTTATGGGGTGTGCGGTATACTTTTGGTGGGGAGTGAGGTGCTCTAAACATTTCATAAATGATATATTAACTTTACGCTAAAATTTGATTTAATAAATAAATCATAATTATTATGATTATGACAAAACATCAAATTTTTAGTCTGCTTTATTCTAGAGATTATACAAAATGTAATAATTTTTTCATTTCTGTATTTAGTTCTTTTAAATGTAATTAAAATGAAAATATTTGATTAATTTTGTAAAGGAATTGAAAGATAAATTATATTTAAGCTTAATCTCCTTTAGGTAGTAATTTATCACCTGAATCTCGTAGTTAAACTCTTTAAATGGAAAATATAATCGTAACAATTCAGCTGTTAGTAATTCTAAATCCATTTTGTCACAATTTTTGCATCTTTCAGGCAAAAATAGCGCCAAAATTAAGTTAGTTTTCCATTTTTACCACGGATTTACATCCATGGTTAATAATATTTAACCCCTTTGGGAGTTTTAACTGAATAGTTACATATAACCAATAAAATTATAAACACATGAAGTATTTTTGTATAATCAATTTAATTCTAATTGGGCATTTGCTTAGTGCGCAACAACAAGGTAGCATCTCTAGTGCTTCAAATTCTAACCGTGCTCCTTTTTCTGTCGGAGAGATTTATGTAGAAGGAAACCTAAGTGGATACGTTGGTGTATTTTCATTTTTAGTTGGCAATGATTTGCTGACATCATCAGTGGATATTGATATAGCAGACGATTTTTCGATCGTACCCAATCCTACCAATGGCAGATTTGAAATAAAAACTGTAGGAAGTAGTATACATAATATACAGGTGATCGATGCATCAGGTATCGTCATTAAGTCATTTCCAAATGATATACAAGGTGATATAAGTGACTTATCTCCAGGTTTATATTTTTTACAAATCAATCAAAAAAATACTTTTAAAATCATTAAAAATTAATCATTATGGGAAAATTAATCTTAAATATTGCATGTTACCTAATTGGGTTTTCTTTATATGCTCAGGTTCCGCAGGCTTTTAGTTTTCAAGGAGTTGCATTTGATACAAATGGAAATCCAGTTGCTGACAAAAATATTGCGATAAAAGCAGAAATTTTGAAAAACTTACCTACAGGAAATGTTGATTATAGCGAGACACACTCTACGACCACTAATGCAAATGGATTATATTCATTAAGTATCGGACTTGGTGTGCCGTCTTCAGGCACTTTTGATAAGATAGATTGGTCAACCGGTCAAAAATACTTATCCATTTCAATCGATCCCAATGGGGGCACCAATTTTGTGTCCATGGGCGTGAGCCAATTGTTAAGTGTACCGTATGCATTGGTTTCAGGCAGTTCTTTAGATACTAAGCCAAAGATTTATGTAAAACCAGCACCGTTTGCTGTAAAAGCCATAGTAAAAAATAATCAAGATTTCAATGGATTAGGCAGTATAAAATACATTTATGAATGGATACAAGGTACACCAGAAGATATATATGTGGTGTATGACGGGCTCCCGAACAACATAAATATTTATACAAATGCAGTAGGTGGATTTGGTTTGGATCCTACTGAGGTCAGTACTTCAAAATTCGAAATTATTACAGACGGCATTTTAAAAAGGCAATCATTTTTGGGAGTGGCAGATAAGAATATAAATGTGCCTATTGGAACATACCAGCTTACTTTAATTTTTAAGACTAAAGACGGTGAAGTATTATCTACGTTGCCTTATGTATTAAGTGTTGAATAATTGGTAAAAGAATTTTGTATAATTTTTTTAATCCATTTTGGTATAAAAAGGGAAGGAGGAGCACGATTTCGTGCTGAAGTTGTGGTAGCATTTGCTCCAAAGTGGCCTATAGAAGATGAGCTCAGTCCTGTTATTTTAATTCTAAAAAATTTATTGGGTGTGCGGTATAGTTTTGGTGGGGAGTGATATGGAGTATACTTTTAGATTACTAAGCTTTTTAGTTATAGTCAGTATAATGTTAATTACAACTTAATTTATGTCAAATAATAATTTGTTGAACCAGCTTAAATCTTCTGAAAATAATTTTGTTTCAGATGAAATATTTGAAGTATTTGAAGAAATTACTATCACTGAATTTAAAACTAAAGATTTTATATTTAAGGGCAAAGTTGTGTTTCATAATAAAGTATTTTTTAATAATGTAAATGTTAATTTCAATAGTGTAGAATTTAAGGAAGGGGTAATTATTGATATGTTATCTAATATTTCAATTGATTATTGTAATGCTAATATGATTGAAATAATAAATAGCGATATAGAATTAGAAATATTTGAAGGGAAAATAGGTTTTTTATCTTGTAATAATACTAAGCTTAATAAATTAAGACTTCATAATGTTGACCTTACAAAATTTCAATCAAAGGATTCAATATTTTCGGAATTATCTTTTCTAGGATCTAAAAAAGTAAAAAATAATATTCAAACATTTTGTATAGATAGAGGAAAAATAATATCACTTAATTTGTCTCATTTAGAGATAGGTATTAAAGTTAATTATAGTGCTTCTGTAATTCGTGAAAGTTCTTGCTTTGTTTCTTCTGCAACCATAGATAATCTAACTATCGATGATTCGAATTTTAATCATAAATCTGAATTTAATGGTAATATAAACCAAATTAATTTTATTGAGAATGTTCATTTTGATAACTTAAATTTAAATGGTGAAATCTCACATGTAGATTTTAAAAATAATTTAACGATTCAATATTTAAGTTTAGACAGCAAAATTGAAAAACTCAAATTTAGTGAGAATTGTATAATCGATAAGTGTACAGTAAATTGCGAAATAACTGAAGATTTTGAAATAGATGGTGGACACATTAAACATTTAAATTTAGAAAAGGCAGCTTTTGGAGATAAAATTAATATTTCAGGTGGTAAGATAGACGAAATTTTAATAGGGTCAAAGGGGCTGAAAATTTTGCATATTAAGCCAAAACAAAGAATTGAAATTCAAAAAATACATCAGACAGTTTTTGTAGAGCATTTATTTGAAAATGAAAAGGATTTACTAAAAATTGAGAAATTAGAATTTTCAAATTACAATATAAAAAAGGATTGTGAGTCTAAATATATAGGGTTAATTATTAATGAATTGAAATTTTCAAATTTTTCAAATTATGGAAACATAGTTTTCTCTAATCTAAGATCTTGGCAAAAGAATAAAGCTAAATTAACAATTGAGAATTCTGATTTAGGCAAGATGTTATTTATGGATTGTGATTTTGCTGATTTCAGAATGCAATTCGCTAGCTCAAAAATAAGTGAAATATTTTTAGCTGGTACCAATATGCCTAAAAATGACAATATTAATACTACAACTACAAATAAATCAAATCATGATCAAAGGAGGTTAGCATTAACACAAATAAAAAAAATATATGAAAATAGAGGTGATTTATTTAATGCAACCCATTATCATGAAGCTGAGTTAATGGATTGGCTTGAAGAAATCAAAACAGAAAAAAATAAATATAAAGAAAAAAAATTAATATACAGCCAATTAAAAAAGATGTATGAAGTCAGGGGAGATTCAATAAATGTTGTAAAGTATCATGGATTGGAATTGGACATGCAAAAAGAAATGATCAAGGGAGAAAAAGGTAGTTTACATGAAAAATTTCAATTATTTTTAAATAAGGAATCCAATAATTTTGGACAAAATTGGAATCGTGCTTTTTGGTGCTTGCTAATAGTTAACTTTATATTTTACGTTCTTTAT
>JBGSOH010000208.1:0-3439 GCA_041739205.1 Saprospiraceae bacterium | reverse complement strand
GCGCTCAGCATACCCTTGTCACAGAAACATTATAAGTATCTGCGCTCAGAAAACCCATTCCATAAAGTTTTTTTTGGTCCCCGCGACTAGATTACCCCTGTCCAGAAAATATGATTTGGCACTCCAAAATGGAGCCTTATAATATTCGGTTTTAATAGCCATTTCCTTACCTTCTTCTTATTTGGGAACAAACTTTGCTAGTTTTAGCTATCAGGATACCCCAAAAATTTATGTTTTTGATGGATTTTTAGGTAGATAACATAGTATCGGAATGTCAAAATCAAATAATCCCTCCTTTCCATATGTCATGCAGTGGCAATTCTGATAGCTTGAGATAAGCTTGTATTCATTTTACCTAGTTTAATGCTACTAATTCGACTTGATTCTTCATCGTATAAATTAGTAAAATGTTCTTGTGCGTGTCCTAATGCAATATGTAGCTATCGGACCCTTTTGCCGAAATGCAAAATATATTGTTTGTCATTTGTGTATCACATGAGACAATATTTCACAAAAAATCCTATGACAAAGAAGTTCAATTATAATACAAGTATTGAGTTTGATGTAAAATTGTTTCGACATAGTTACTTAGATGTATGTTTAAATTTTTATTGCTTTAATATCAATATCTTATGAACCTGATTTCAAAAGAATCTCATCGTTTAGTTCACTAAAATTTTGAGTCTACTCCGAAAACATAACTAGAATGATCATCAGCCGATTTCACCCCTATCCTTAAAAGAAAACATCTAGATTTCAATGTAGTAGAAATTAAGATCTTTCATATTATTTCTACTAAGAACTGTTCGATGCACACTCAGTGTTAAACCTATTATTACATCGCTCTGATACATCAACTTTAGAAGTAAAAAAATCACAGCATATTTTTTTTAATTTAAAAGCTGGGTCTCTCAAATAACATCAATAAAGTTCCATCATTTATAGAAGATATCATTCATTTTAGGATAGTTTTAATTCAAAATTATCTAAACATAATTTTAGCTAAGTTGCCAAATATTATTTCATTTTCATACGCATTCCTTACCAATATCAAAATATAAATCTACCTTTGCACCATCTTAAACTTGATACATTTGATAAATTGTGTCAAAAACGTTATTGAGATGGTGCCTTTTCAAGATTAAATACATAAAAATATCATCAGTCGAATATTGCTAAGATTTCAGTACTACAATATTTAAACAAGTCATTTTATCATCACTATTTTTTTTTATTTTCTGCTCATGCGACTGAAGGTGTCCGCATTAGATAAAACATAACTTGTGCAAAAACAGACTTAAGATAAATCAAATAATTAATTTCATAAAATCTAACGAATTATACACATGACTCAATACTTAAATTTCTTTGACTTCAAACAAAAAGTGGACTACAAAACAGAAATTCTTTCAGGCCTTACTGTTGCGCTTGCATTGGTTCCAGAAGCGGTAGCTTTTGCGATGATAGCAGGATTATCTCCACTTACAGGCTTATATGCTGCATTTATGATGGGACTGATCACATCCATTTTTGGCGGAAGACCTGGCATGATATCAGGTGCTACTGGTGCTGTGGCTGTAGTGTTAGTCACATTGGCAAAATCTCATGGCGTGGAATATATATTTGCTACAATTGTTCTTGCTGGTTTAATACAGTTGGCAGCCGGATTCTTAAAAATGGGTAAACTCATTCGATTAGTACCGCATCCTGTGATATTTGGGTTTGTCAATGGCCTAGCTATTATAATATTTATGTCACAACTAGACCAATTTAAAGATGTGTCAGGTGATTGGTTGACAGGTAATACACTATTCATTCTACTTGGGTTGGTCTTACTGACGATGCTCATTATCTGGGGATTGCCCAAAATAACAAAAGTCATTCCTGCATCCCTCGCAGCCATCCTTACAATTTTCGGACTCGTAGCTGCCTTAGGGATTGATACAAAAACAGTTGGTGACATTGCATCCATACAAGGTGGTTTTCCTCCATTCCACATACCAAATATCCCATTTAATTGGGAAACATTGACTTTGATATTTCCATATGCAGCCATAGTAGCGGGTGTGGGACTGATAGAAAGTTTGCTTACACTCAATATCGTGGATGAAATCACAGAGACGCGCGGACGTGGCAATAAAGAAGCCGTGGCACAAGGAGCTGCAAATATACTTTCTGGTCTGTTTTCAGGAATGGGTGGCTGTGCGATGATCGGTCAAAGTCTAATCAATGTTTCTAACGGTGCTAGAGCTAGACTATCGGGCATTGTAGCAGCTGTGATGCTGCTCATTTTTGTGATGTTCGGTTCGTCATTAATAGAAAAAGTACCTATGGCAGCGTTGACAGGACTTATGATTATGGTCGCCATAGGTACTTTTGAATGGGCAAGTCTAAAGACTTTTAAAAGAATGCCACCATCAGATATTTTTGTGATGGTCGTAGTGACTTTAGTAACTGTGTTCTTACATAATCTTGCATTGGCAGTTATCATTGGTGTGATTATAGCAGCATTGGTATTTGCATGGGACAATGCCAAACGTATTAGGGCTAGAAAATATACAGATGACAAAGGCATCAAACATTATGAAATATACGGGCCATTATTTTTTGGTTCTGTCACTTTATTCAATGAAAAATTTGATGTCATCAACGATCCCGAAGAAGTTATTATCGACTTTGCAGAAAGTAGAGTCGTAGATATGTCTGCCATAGAAGCACTCAATAAACTCACCGAACGATATCATAAAATGGGTAAAAAAGTACATCTTCGTCACTTAAGCAAAGATTGCCTTTTGCTACTCAAAAACGCAGCAGAAATTATTGATGTGAATGTAATAGAAGATCCTACATACAAGGTATTAGTGGATAAAATTTAATGTTTATACTGATTACCATTGATGACTATACAATGATTTTATGGTGACATATTTTTGATTTGGCTATCAAAAATTGTTCGTAACTTTGTCAATGGCTCTTATTTGGAAACTAACTTTAGTTTTTAATAAAGAGCCATGGCCATTTTTCATCTCATTTCAAGCTTCGGAAAATCAATAAGATAATCAGCTGGTCAGCTATGGAAACGAATACTATTGCAGCTATTTAAAATTACTGGGCTACGACACGCCATGTTGATAATGGTGACATTTTTGCTACAAAGAATACTCGACCACTTCCCTAAATATGTAATATGGTCGCACTACATGGTCAAAGTAATAACAAGGTGTTACAAATTATATGAATGTTATCTCAAACATTAAAAATCATGCTATAACTTTAATCAGTCTTTTTTGAGTAATGCTGTGGACATCAACTAATTATTTTAAAAGAAAGTGTGCTGAATTTCAAAAATTGATAGATCGCGATATTTTCGAAATGGAGCGTTTAATAGATAATATTTGAGTCTACTCCTAAAAGTCCTTTTTTCAAATAAAATGGAAAA
>JBGSOH010000164.1:0-6812 GCA_041739205.1 Saprospiraceae bacterium | reverse complement strand
TTTAACATCAGGTTGTTTTTATTTTTGTTGTTTAAAAAAATTGATATCCTGTACGCTGTTGACCTTGACACCATAGCTGTGGGAGGAATGTTAAAAATATTCAGAAGGATAACATTAATTTTTGATGCGCACGAGTATTTTGAAGAAACACCTGAAGTCTATAAGAGACCTTTTGTTAAGTTCATTTGGACTAGCATAGGGAATACTTTTGTACCTCGGTCAGATCGATATATCACAGTCAATGAAAGTCTAGCTTTGATTTTAGGTGAGTTTTATAATAGGCATTTTGAAGTAGTTTATAATGCACCTGTTTATTCAAAAATCATTGATAATGAGCATACTAATTGTAAAAAACCTTATATCTTATATCAAGGTGTACTAAACAAAGGGCGTGGTATCTCCGAAACTATTGATGCCATGGAAATGATTAAGAATGTTGATTTATACTTGGTTGGTGAAGGAGATCTATCTGTCGAACTAAGAGAAAAAGCGTCAAAAAGTAAAGCTCATAATAGAATAATATTTTTGGGATGGTTGTCACCAAATGAAATGAAAAATTATACTCTAGGAGCTACTTTAGGGATTAATTTACTAGATGGAACTTGTAAAAATTATTACTATTCTCTAGCGAACAAATTTTTTGACTATATGCATCAAGGGATTCCATCCATTAATATGGATTTTCCGGAATATCGTGACATTATCAATCAATATAAAGTAGGTGTACTTGTCCAAGAATTGACTCCTGAAGCTATTTCTACAGTAATTAATGGATTATTGGAAGATAAAAATCAACTTCATGAAATGCGCATAAATTGTCAAAATGCGAGCCAAAAATATAACTGGCAAAACGAAGAACAAAAACTAGTTAAATTATTCAAGTCATTAATCTACTGACAATTCATTTTTAGATAAAGCAATTAGATTTTTAAATTCTGCTAACAATTCGCTATCTGTTATACCTTTGTTTGTATCAAAATTTTTTCCAAATTCAGGAAGAGAAAATGTTCCTAAGATTTTAGCACCATGAAAAGGAAATCTAATTTTGGCTGTTTCCAAAACACTTCTACCTCCTCTTTGTCCCGGTGATGTGGCCATAAGTAACATAGGTTTTTGTTGAAATGTCTTACTTTCTACACGAGATGCCCAATCAAAAATATTTTTAAATGCTGCTGAGTAACTACCGTTATGTTCTGATAATGAAATGATTAGTAAATCAGCTGCGCCAATTTGTTTTACGAAATTAATAGCTTCAATGGGATAATCATCCTTTTTTTCTTTGTCCACACTAAAAATAGGCATTTCGTAATCATTTAAGTCTAAGATTTGAATATCTGCACCTTCAAAAAACGTTGTCGCATAGGTTGCTAACTGTTTGTTTATTGAGTTTTTGCTACTACTGCCACCAAAAGCTACTATATTCATATTTTGTAATAAGAAAAATTAATCAATCTTGTTTTGTATGAGCAAAGTTATAACTAATGCAACTATTTTTTATCAATTTATCCAACTTTCATTGGCACTTCCATGACCAATACTTCTGCATTTGTATCGGCTGAAATATTAATTTCTGAAACATCCCAAATGCCAAATCCGTCTCGAGCTTTTAATTTTTGGCTTCCTACCGTAATTTCACCGCTTATCATAAAGATGTAAACACCATTTCCTTCCTTTTTTAATTGGTATGTTTGGTTATTACCTTCGTCTAGGCTTCCTAAATGGAACCAAGCATCTTGATGTATCCATACACCATCATCTTCTTGACTAGGTGATAGAATTTGTTGAAGTTTATTTTTTCTATCTTCAGCATTGAGCGTCAATTGATCGTATCTAGGCTCGACATTTTTTTTATTTGGAAATACCCAAATTTGGAGAAATTTGACTTCGTTGGATAAGCTTTTGTTTTTTTCGCTGTGGGTAATACCTGTTCCGGCACTCATTACTTGAATATCACCGTTTTTTATCACAGCAATATTGCCCATACTATCCTGATGTTCAAGATCTCCTTCAAGTGGAATAGAGATAATTTCCATATTATCGTGTGGATGTCTACCAAAACCATTCCCACCTCTGACGATATCATCATTTAATACCCTGAGAACACCAAAATGCATTCTTTCTGGATTATAATAATTTGCAAAACTGAATGTATGATGACTATTTAACCATCCATGGTTTGCATGACCGCGTGTTTCTGCTTTATGAAGGACTGTATTTGCCATGATTTTAGACGTTGTATTTGGTAAATGATTGAAACCTACTATGCTATCTTCTTCAAGAATTTCTAGTTTTTTGAGTTCATCAATATCGTTTCTAATAAGACTGCCCACAGCATTAGATGCAACAAATATACCTGTACCTAACAGGCCATTTCTAATAAATACCTTCCTATCCATGTTTTTGATAATACAATGGTGATTTATAAAATATTCTGAACAACTCTCAAACTAGCGCAAATATAAGGCTATCTAAATTTAAACTACTTAACCTAGATTAAGAAAATTAAATTTCTTACACTATTTTTACTTTACTTCTTATTTTGCTTAAGAATTCTGGTGTCACACCTATATAAGAAGCAATTTGTTTTTGGGGAAGACATTCAATTAGCGTAGGGTATCTTTTGCAGAAATCGTGATATCTTTCTACTGCTGTAAGGCTTAAGCCATCCATGACTCTCTTACGATATGAAACGAGTGAATTTTCAGTAAGTATTCTAAAATATCTCTCGAAAGAAGGTATTTTTTCAAAAATATCTAATTGGTCTGCTCTTGAAAGTAAAATTATTTCACTGACTTCTATTGCATCAATGTAAATAGTACCTGGTTTTTGTGAAATAAATGAAAACATATCCGTTATCCACCAATCAGGAGGTGCAAATTGTAAAATGTGTTCAAAGCCATTATCATCAATTGTGTATGATCTTAAACATCCAGATAAAACGAAAGCTACAGACCCAGATATTTGATTTTCTTGTATATAGACTTCTTTTTTTTTGAGTTTTCTAAAATGCAGTTTGGAATGGAAATATTTTTTTTCTACTTCTGTAAGTAAAATATGCTTTGAAATATTGACAAATAAAAGATCGATGGTCATAGGTGGTTTGTTTATATGGGTGATTTACCTTTTTTGATAAAGGATATTTTCTTCTTTTTTAGAATTGAACATTCAATCCTAACATTGGGAAAACTTCGAATCCATAGTCACCTTTTTTTAAGGTACGATGACCTATGAAACCTGCACTTATGAAAAGTGGCTTATAAATCCTAAAATCGAATAAACAACTAATTCCCATTTGGAAATTGTTGTAACTTACGAAATCATTGCCATCATTTGGATTAAGAGAATAATTGCTATAACCCAATGATGCATCCATATTGATAGCTGCATTATCATTTAGAAATGGCTCTTTGTATCTAAGGATGATGCATCCTTTATGAAAAATATTGTGAGATGTATTAATGAAATTGTCAATTCTTTGAGAAAATCTGCCATAATACAGACCTGTATAAAAATGCTCGCTGATAGAAAATAGGAAGTTGATATTGGTGGGAATGTAAGTGATTTCATTTCCATTTTCCAAGTTGTCAGGAAAATATGAAGCATGTATTGAAACTATTCTTTTTTTTCCAAAATGGCTAGTTTGGGCATAACTATTACCAAAGAAAATTACTAGAAGAAGCGTTAAAATAATTTTGTATTTCATAAAGTTCATGGCTTTAATTAAATTTCAGCATCAAGAAGTCATAAAAGTAAAAATTACATTATTTTTTGTAAAAATACTCCTTTTGGGCTAAAGTGAATAAAAATTTGAATGATTTTAATTTTATTTTAATATTTGATAAATGATATTATGTCTGTAATAATTATTAAATATATAAAAAATATCTATATCTTTGTTTTTTAAATATGTATCATTCGATAAATGAGCGATTTTATATTTTCACAGGAGCACAAAAATGTATTGAATAGGGTAGGTACTTTATCTAATTTCGTTTATGATGATGTAAATTCAGCAACCCAATCTTTAATAAACACCATTGTAGAGAATATTATTCATTTCAAGTCATCGATATTAGTTGTCCCTAAGACAGCAGATAGACATCACCTAAAAGAACAGTTAGTAAGCTTCGGGTTAAAAGATGCGATGATCGCATGTGATCCCAATGTCCTTGTGAGTGAAGATGATCTGTCATTTATCAGAACTCACATATCATATGAACCTACTTTCAATAGCCAAATAGATACATCTAGTTATCAATTTAGCAAATTGGATGCAGAGATTTTAACTAATTTTAAAATTTTGTCCGCAAAAGTTTTTGGTGATAAAACTTGGAAACAACTGTTATATCTTTATTTGAGTTTTGATCAGGACGACCGCATTTATTTATTACATACGGAATTAAGTGGTCTTAAATTTGAATTTAATCAAAAAGAGTTTGACGAAATTTATCAGTCTCTGTCAGAAGTGCTTTATCTGTATGAAAGAGATTTTGAATTAACTGATGAAAGCGGTGATAAACTTGGTTTTAAACAGGAGTTTTTGAGTGAAGATAAGCTTCAAGATGTAACATATGACTTGTTTACTTTTAAAGAAATGGCACAGAATATCAGAAATAGATATTATACATGTCTTTATGAAATCGAACAAAATAAAAAGTCAGAAATCTTGGCAATTGCAACATCTATACAAGATGATTTAGCTTTTTTAAGTTTCAAGGTTGATCAGTTTCAACATAAATATCCAAACGTAGAGAAGAAAAAAGGTGTTTTTTCAGTATTTTCAAGTGCTGATAAATCTGTAGAAAATGAAAAGGCTAATCTACTAAACGAAGCCAAGGGTATAATTGACCTATTAAAGCAACAAAAAATAACTGAGAATATTAGTTTACCTTTACAATTAACTGATATTCCATTGTTTATCGGATCTGCAAATACCTTAATCAAAAAGTTTACAGATAAAGTAGATGACAAAGTTGCACTTTATCTAAAATCATCCAATAGACTTAACGCTAAGGATCAGGAATTAGAAGCACTAGAAGTTGATTTTAAGTCGATTATCGATAGCATAAACAAGTCAGGCATTTTCTTAAAACCATTCGAATTGAATACCTTGTCATTTAGAAAACAAGTGGATTGTATTTCTCAATTGGTTTATGATATTGATGTGATGTTACTTCGTGTGGACAAAAATCTCGCTTATTACAGATGGAAATCGGTCTACTTGAGTTTAGATATAAAGACTCAAAAAATCGTAGACATATTAAGAAAGATTGATCCACAAGATTGGCTGGCAGTTTTTGAGTCTTGGTATTATTATGAAGTCTTAAATAAATATAAAAATACAGGTAAGTTGTTGGAAGATAGCGTTTTAGAAGATGTTATCAAGCAAAATGAAAACAAATGTAGAACTCGCATTTTTCATGCCTTAAACCTTTGGAAAGCGAACCATTCTACTATTTATGGTGAGCTAAAAAAATCTAATAATAAGTTATATACAAGCATAAATAAACGAAAAAAGTATCCTGAAGACATCTATTGGAAACATATATTAGAAGAGAATACTTCTTTTTTTAGCAAGTTATTTCCAATACTTATAGTTGAGAGTGATGATTTAAAAAATATTCCTTCTGGGTTTTACACAGAATTATTTTATCTTGATTTTAAAGAAACAAATGCAGAGATACTTCAAGATTATCAAACCATCCACACTTATCTTGATAACAATCGAATAGGTGATTATAAAGGTGATGTCCATCTTACGGATATGTCACATCGGATTGTTCAAAAGATTGCTGATTACGGGATGAGTGAAAGAATGCCAGCTATCAGAAATACAGTTCAATGCTTGCTTTCATTTGATAAAAAACCAGTCATTTACCATTTGAGAAATGCTAGCATAGTTTCTTTTTCTAATGAAAATGTGCACACACATTTAGAAAGTAGTCTGCATCATTTTGGTATTAAGAGAATTGTGAGCGAGGAGTCAATTTCAGATACCTTAATAGCCACTCTACTGGATGTCAAAAAAACTGTTTTTGTGATTACAGATGATTACTTACTTAATGGAGATCAAATAGAAAATTACCTTGAGCAAAGGCTGAAAATAAAGGCAATAAGCATATCGGGATGTAAAATTATAAATATTGACCATAATGTTTTGATGAAAAAAGGAGTTGCTTTGCTTGACGATATTTCGGAAAATATTGCTAGTATAAATGCTCCTAAAACTGACCATAAAAATCAAATTGAATTTGAGTTTAATTGACAATAATATCGATCTTGATTTATTAAAATATAAGGATCAATTGCAGATTTCTAATATAAATGGGAAAGTCTATGTTAAGGACCCAATAAGAAAAAAAAACATCCTACTACAACCTGAAGAGTTTGTAAGACAGTTGCTTCTGTGTCACTTTATCCAATCAACTAGCTTTCATCGTAATCACATCCAAGTAGAAAAAACTCTGATAATTAACGATTTGATGCGAAGATTTGATATCGTTATTTATGCAACAGACGTTACACCCTATATTTTGGTAGAATGTAAGGCACCAGACATCAAAATTTCCCAATCTACTTTCGACCAAATAGCGGTTTACAACATGAAGCTTCAAGCGCCATATCTTATTGTTTCGAATGGAAACTCTACTTATTGTGCTAGAATGAACCATGATTCTAGGAGTTATGAATTTCTTACCGCCATACCTTTTAGTTTTGCAAATTGAACTTATTATGGATAAATGATAAAATTATGTATTTCTTTTAGGATTCTAGGATAAAATATTCCCACCGTTTGACCAATATGGGTTGAA
>JBGSOH010000161.1:0-3231 GCA_041739205.1 Saprospiraceae bacterium | reverse complement strand
CCACTTGATTCATTATGATCTATGGTGGCAATAATATTTACCTTTGTCTCTGTTGCTGAACCTACTTTGACATACTCTTCTAGACGCATTTTAGCTTTTAGAATATTTAGTTCTGCTTCGTGGTCATTGGGCACAACACTTAGGATAGAGACTGGGTTTGGTGATTTTTTGTCTTTTATCAGTAGTGCGAATTCCAGCATTTTATCCGTCGATTCGCGGTCAATTGGGATCAGTATATGTTCATTGGTCAGATTTAATGGAGTTTGGCTAAAACTTCCTTCATTTTCACCACTTATTATAATCTCTTTGGATGCTTTTTCTGTGGCAAATGAAGCCACTACGCAGGTGATGAGTATAAGAATGATGGTTCCATTTAGAATGTTTTCATCTAGGATATCAGCTTTATACCCTACCAAAATAATTGCCAATGTTGCTGCTGCATGAGAACTACTCAGACCGAATATCAATTGACGTTGGGATTTGCTGTAGTTAAAAATAACTTGGGTAAGCCAAGCTGCTAGCCATTTGCCCAAGAGAGCAACAATCGTAAGTGATACAGCAACGATTAACGCCTGATTGCCACTCATGATTACGCTCAAGTCCACAATCATTCCCACAGAAATCAAGAAGAATGGTATGAATAATGCATTGCCCATAAACTCAATCCTATTCATCAATGCTGACGAATGGGGTATCAATTTATTCAAAGCAAGACCAGCCACAAAAGCACCAATTATGGGCTCTACGCCAGCCACTTCAGCTAGGAATGCTGCAAAAAAGACCACCGAAAGTACAAAAATATAATGGGCATGTTTTTCACTTTCCAACTTTCTGAAGAACCACTTGGCTATCTTAGGTATGATAAAAAACATAATGCCAGAAAAAATAGCTAATGATATCGTCAGCTTGTACCAAAACTCTGCATTGAGATTGCCTTGTGCATTTCTCATGATGACAGCAAGTATAATGAGTACAGCTGTATCGGTCAGTATCGTGCCGCCAACTGTGATGGCTACGGCTTGGTTTTTTGCAATCCCAAATCTACTTACGATAGGGTACGCTACAAGTGTGTGTGTAGCAAACATGCTCGCAGTGAGCAAACTCGCATTAAAGTCATAACTCAATAGGTAATAACAAACTGGAAATCCAATTACAATCGGGATGATAAATGTAAAAAACCCGAAAAGAAGACTCTTGTTTCTGTAGGTTTTAAATTCGTTCATATCAAGTTCTAGACCTGCAATAAACATGATATAGAGGAGACCAATAGTAGAAAAAAGCTCCACTGCAGAATTTTTTTCTAAGATATTAAGACCATGTGGTCCAATGATGACACCTGATATGATCAAGCCAATTATGCCAGGTATGTTTAACCTTTTTAATAGGATGGGTGAAAGTAATATAATAAAAAGAATCAGCGAGAAAATTAATACAGGATTTGAAAGAGGGAGTTCAAATTCATGTATCAGATGATCAAAAAAATCATTCATCGCTTGGTTGTTTTGCTTTATTGGTACTATCAAAATGTCCTTAACTAAACAATATCTACAGCGGGCAAATTGTCCAAGCGGTCATGCATTTGAAGTACTGGATTCACGATATTTGCTCAAAGGTAATCAACGGATTTGTACTAGCATTTGTTTTGTAGAAAATTAATTTACAAAGCTGAAAATCCTTATTTGATGCCCTTCCGAAAAAGCTTTGGTTTAGATAAAAGAAAAGTACTGATTTCTAGAGAACTGCTCATCATTTTTTTCCCTTAAGTTGTTCCGTTAATTTTATAAATTTTAACTGTAATGCATCTATTTGAAATCTATTTCGTTTTAATTATCTTATAAATATATTTGACAATTAATGAAAGTAGCAGGATTTACCTTCATACGCAATGCAATAAAATATGACTATCCCATCATCGAGGCTATCCATTCCGTTTTACCACTTTGTGATGAGTTTGTAGTGGCTGTTGGTCGGTCTGATGATGATACCTTGAAACTCATTCAAAACATTGGTGATCCTAAGATAAAGATTATTGAGACGGTTTGGGATGATAGTTTGCGGGAAGGTGGTCGTGTTTTGGCTGTGGAGACTGATAAGGCTCTTCAGGCTATCAGTGATAAAGCTGATTGGTGTTTTTACATCCAAGGGGATGAAGTCCTTCATGAAAAATACCATGCTACTATATTGAATGACATGCATAAATATAAGGATGACAAGAGGGTAGAAGGTTTATTATTTAAATATCGACATTTTTATGGATCTTATGATTATGTGGCGACATCATCTGGATGGTATAAAAATGAAATTCGTATCGTTAGGAATGATAAAAGTGTATATTCTTTTAGAGATGCTCAGGGATTCAGAATAGGTGATGATAGAATGTTGAGAGTGAAAGCTATTGATGCATACATTCATCATTATGGTTGGGTCAAACCACCTGTTAATATGCAAGCAAAACAAGAAACCTTTCAGAAGTTGTGGCACGGTGATGAATGGGTAGAAGCCAATGTTCCTAAACGTGAAGCATTTGATTATTCAGGAATTGATAGATTAGCGAAGTATGACGGCACACATCCTGCGGTTATGTTGGATAGAATAAAACGGCTCAATTGGACCTTTGACCATGACCTTTCTAAGAATAAAATCAGCTTTAAAGACAGATGCAAAGAATGGGCAAATGAATATTTTGGCCTAGATTTTAATTATAAAAACTATGTGAAGGTGTAGGGATTGAAAAGTAAAACTCTTTCTACTCTTTTTCTTATTTCTCACCAACAAAACTTTTGACAAAAATCCTTACCTTTGCACTCATTTTTAAATTGACGATTTCAGCTTTACTTTATAAATATTCTGAATCGTCCAAAGGGTAGTGAATATGGCAAAGTACAATGATGATCTTAAACAACTCAATCTTCCAGAAATAGACCGAATCATCCGTCAATTCTGGGAAGAATACGATATTTTCAATAAAAGTGTCCAGCAGAAATCTGTTGATAATAGCTTCGTATTCTATGAAGGTCCACCTTCTGCCAATGGGAAGCCAGGTATTCACCACGTTATGGGTCGTGCGGTAAAGGATCTTTTCTGTCGGTATCAAACCATGAAAGGCAAACGTGTGGAGCGTAAAGGTGGATGGGATACGCACGGACTACCTATAGAACTCAGCGTAGAGAAAGAACTTGGCATTACCAAGGAAGATATCGGTACAAAAATATCTGTAGACGAATATAATGC
>JBGSOH010000099.1:0-3059 GCA_041739205.1 Saprospiraceae bacterium | reverse complement strand
TTTAAAATAATTGACAATGAAACATATAATACTAGTAATTTTATTTTTAAATTTTTATTCATGCGCAAAAAGCCCCAGTTGCTTTGATGGCGAGAAAAACGGAGATGAAACTGAAGTAGATTGCGGTGGAATCTGTCCTGTATGTATAGGAAAATTTAATATCGGACAAACTGGTCCAGGTGGAGGTGTCGTTTTCTATGACAAGGGGTCGAGAACCAACGGATGGCAGTATCTGGAAGCTTCGCGAGTAGATCAAGCTACAAGTGCAAAATGGGGCTGCTTTGGTTTAGAAATACTTGGTACACAACGGATTGTAGGAGCAGGTTTAGAGAATCAAAATATCGTTATTGAAAAATGTGCAGTTTCTGTAACGAGTCCAGAGTATGAAAAAGCATTTGCTGTTTGTGCTGACTACTCCGTAGGGATTTATGACGATTGGTTTTTGCCAAGCAGAGATGAGTTAAATGAAATGTATGTCAAAAAGTCAATTATCGGGGGATTTCAAAATACAGCTTATTGGAGCTCAACAGAAACTAGAGATGAAGATGCATGGCTTCAGGAATTTGGTACGGGTGATCAATATGATGATTTCAAAAATGAAGGGAAACGTGTCAGAGCAATCAGAAGATTTTAAATTAAATCACTTTTAAACAAAATATTATGAATAACGTAAAATCAGTTTTATTAGTTTTTCTGCTAGGAATGATCCAAGTATCATGTGGTTCAGGTAAAGCAGTTACATCCAAAACATTTGCAGACGACACAGCAAATCATAAGAGAATTGCAATAGTACCAATACAATCCAAAATAAAGCTAAAAGCAAAAGATAAAGAAAAGGTATCTGATGCTGATATCAGAAAGATTGAATTGGTGCAATCAAAAGATGTTCAAAACGCCGTGGAATCTTACTTAATGTCCAGAAATTTGAGAGTAACCATTCAGTCAGCAAGCGTAACAAATTCTAAGCTAAATCAAAATAAAATAGATTTTGCTAGAATAAATGACATAGATATTATTCAGTTAACAAAAATATTAGGTGTGGACGCTGTAGTAACAGGAGAAATAGAAACAGAAAAACCTATGTCAGACGAACTCGCAAGAGGACTTGATGTAGCTAAAGGGTTAGAAAGATCCATACTAGGTTCTGGATTTCTAAGTACTGGTGTGAGTACTACTACCAATAAAGGTTGGTGTTCTCTGAGTCTATTTGAAGGTAAAAATGGTGACCGACTTTGGACTTATAAAAATGATCTGGAAATGGGAGCCGGAAGCAATACTAACGACATCATCAATAAAATGATGAAAGATGGTGCCAAGAAGTTTCTTTATAAAAAGTAATAAAATTAGTATTTTTTAATAAAAATTGAATCAATAATTATGTATTTATCAATAAAAAAATTAATACTGATGTCATTTATAATGACAAGTATTTTTTTAATGTCATGTAGTAAAGAAGATGAAGATGAACCTTCATGTAATGAAACCAATGTAACATTTAAAGTTAAATGCAGTAATTGCAGTTTATCAAAGCCTTTAAATGTTACTATATCACCTGATGGCAATATTAGTTTTAGTGCAGGTAGTGTTTTGATCAGTTCGACAGATTTATACGAGATCCCAATAGTAACTAGCTATTCTGCTATTAGATATAAGGTTACCACCAAAATCACATCAAATTCGGCTAGTTTAGTCCAGGCATCAGGTTCATTGACATTGAATGTGTGTCAAACTAATTCAGTGTCAATAAATGTTGCATATTAAGTTTAAAAGCTAAATTTAAATGATTTCTAGTTTACTTATTTCATCTTGTATGTCTTGTAACCTTAAAAGTCATATTCGAGAATGTATTATAACAATTCAAATCAATAAAAAATGGGAAGTATTTTAAAAATTAAAGCTTTTGGATTGGCTTTTTTCATGGCTTTGTTCTTTATCTTTTCTTGTGGGAAAGATGAGCCTACATGTGCTGATGGTATTCAAAACGGTGCTGAGACTGGCATTGATTGTGGAGGGGAGTGTAATCTTTGTTTATCTTCTGAAACAGATATATTATCTATTAAATTTCAGGATAGTCCAGGAAATTTTGGTCCCATTATTAAAATTGACAACACATCAAAAACAGTATATATAGCAATAGGAAAAGTGTTTCCTACTTCAGATATATCAAACTTAGATTTTGATATTGAAGTATCAGATGGTGCTACTGTTCTAAATATGCCAGTTGATTACAATACTCCAAAAATAATTACAATAAAGGCTGCTAATGGTACGGTTGTAGATTATAAAATAGTAATTACAGGTGCGTATGGGACTTATTCTATCGATAATGGAAATGGAACAAGTGAATCAGGTGAAACGCGAGCAATATATCAAAAAATAATAACTAATGAGGGAAATGGAGGCGTCCAAATCAGTTTAGCTGCTGACGAAAATATAGTTACCAATTTTTTCTACTATGATTTCACTATAGGTATAGGTAATAGTTCCTTCTCAAATTCTCTTGTTGGAGAATACAATTTAATAGCTGGAAACAGTAATGGAAATTATGGACATTATACATTCCCAAAAGGCTCTGGGGGATTGACTACATTATTGACACCATATTCAGGTAAATTAGTCATCACTAAGCATGATCTAAATAACAAACTTATTAGTGGGCGAGTTCTTGGACTAGCATTTACAGGTCCTATAGGAATGTCATCTAAAAAATACTATACTTATGCAGAATTTATAAATGTACGGTATCGATGATTGTAAAATGTATAAGTCACAATTTATTTTAAAGTTTTGAAGATATTATAGTTTTCATGGTTGTTAACAACTCAAGCAAAATGATCATATAGTATTTTTATGTTACGAAATGAAGATCGGGATTATAAAATATATTATCTATGAAAATCCCGAAATTCTTTAAATCATATTACAAACAAAAAATATTTTAAACAAATTAAAATCAATAAAAATGGGAAGTATTCTAAAAATTAAAGCTTTTGGATTGGCTTTTATCATGGCTTTATTCTTTATCTTTTCTTGTGGAAAAGATGAGCCTACATGTGCTG
>JBGSOH010000093.1:0-5139 GCA_041739205.1 Saprospiraceae bacterium | reverse complement strand
ATATGGCGATGTATTAGGCAAAATCACGCATACTTTATCGCCATCAAGTAGCATCAGTTTGATGGTATACACGGGTTTTGATAACCTCCAACTAACCAAAGATGAAACTATTCAAGGTGCTGACTATTCCTTAAATATTTTTGATAGAAATGGCTTAAATTGGGGAAACAAAATGGCATCACTAAAGTGGAATGCGCTCTTAAATGATAAATTTGCTATCAAAATGCAGGCAGGTGCTTTGAATTATAACAATGGTTCTAGATCAAGCTACAAATTTGCTTCTACATCCACACAACCTGACACTGTAAGAACAAATGAACTAGATGTCATTTCAAAATCCAATATCATAGATTACAATGTCAGAGCAGATTTTGAATATTATCTAAACGATAAACATGTATTGCGCGCAGGCTCTAATGTTTTAATTCACAAATTTAATCCTACTATCAAACAAAGCACATTTATCCTAGAAGGTGACGCAGAAAGCATCATAGACAAAGACTCTTTGATAAGCTCTTCAGAATACAATTTTTATGTAGAAGATAATTTTAAAATAAATACTGACCTGTTTCTATATGGTGGCCTTCATATGTCCGTCTTTAATGTGAATAATACCACTTACCAATCCTTCCAACCACGTTTAAAAATCATAGCCACACCACATGAACGACATATGATTTCTGTGGCATACAGCAAAATGACACAATTCGTGCATCTTTTGTCAAATTCTGGCCTTGGATTACCATCTGATTTGTGGGTCACCTCTACTGAATATATTGCACCCGAAAATGCACATCAGTTTAGCATGAATTATACCTACAATATCAATGAACAATTCTATGTCAGTATAGGTGGTTATTTAAAAACATTTGAAAATTCGCTAGAATATACATCACCTACAGAATTATTCTATTTTTTAATAAACAATGACAATATTGTACCAGTCTTCAACACATCAAAAGATTGGGAAAGAAATCTAGTGGTAGGTGAATCTAGTTCTCGTGGTATAGAGTTATTGATACATAAAAAAAATGGAAAACTGAAAGGATGGATTTCAACATCATTCACTCGAACCGAAAGACAATTCCCTACGCTCAACCAAGGACTACCATTCCCAGCTACATATGACAGACCTTTAAATATGAATACAGGTCTTAGTTACCAATTATCTGAAGCTTTTTCTTTTGGTCTCAATTTTGTGTATGCTACTGGAAATACTTTTTCGCTTGCCGCAGAAGAATATGAGGGCATTTTAGGGACCACACTTTTAAAATCTAATGGTAGAAACAACTACAGGTTACCAGCTTTTCATCATCTCAGCTTGAATGCCAATTATACAGTAAAAGGAAAACACTTCGATACGCTATTTGAATTTAATGTTTACAATGTCTACAACCGACTAAATGCATACTTTATCTATATCTATAAAAATCCTGAGCCACCAAATGATGCAACAGCAAGAAAAGTAAGTATTTTACCAATAACACCTTCTGTCAACGTTTCGATAAAATTTTAAAATAAAATATTGTACAAAAGAACCAAAAACAACCAAAACAAAATATTATTCTAAAATAAACACATATCACAATAACAATAAATTATATTTAAGAATTTACATAAAATAAATTATCAAAAAAAAACTTATCAATTAAATAATAATGCTTAATTTTGGGTGACAAAATAGAAGCAAAATGATGGGACGCTTAAAAATACTGGTTTTACTTTTCGCGATTTTTCAGATATCGTGCGAAGAAGACTATGTATTGATAAGAGGAACATTTAAACCAAGTGTTGTCGTTAATTCTGCATTTACAGTAAATAAACCGTGGGTAGTTAGCCTAACCTACAGTAGAGACTTATTGGACCACAAAACTAAGATAACACCTGTTACCAATGCCGATGTAGAAATCATAGAAAAAAGTACTGGATTAATTATCCTTTTAACTGAAGTAGAAGATGGCATTTACATAAGTGACATCCATCCACCTAAACCTGATAAAACTTATGAATTAAAAGTAAACGTAGCTGGTTATCCACAGATAACATCATCAAGTATAGCACCGAAAAATGCGCAAGTAGAGATCCTCTCTGATGTAGTAGAAAGGGTGGATTTTGAAATAAAAGATATTGGACAAAACTATTACATCTGGAATCTAATTTTTACTAATACTAGTAACCCAATAGATACAACTTACAAACCTGACCCAAAAAATCTTGTATCATCCATTAATAAATATAATAATATTGCGGGCTATTTGAGTGACTTGTCAAATCCTAATCCAAACGATGCAGAATCACAAGGCCCTAAATCATCTTTATATCTACCTGATAAAAATGAAGGTCCAGCGACAGGGAATGGACAAATACCAGATTCAACAGTGCAAGTAAAAAGATATCTAAGATTTCTAACTGTTAGTAAAGATCTCTACTCCTACTATAAGACAGTAGAAAAATTTGGTGCATCGGACAATCATAACTCGAGTTTCTCACAGAATCCAGAAATACACTCCAATATCAAAAATGGACTAGGTATATTTGCAGGATACACAGAAACTTATAAGGAGATAAAATGATCATTTTACTTGCTTAAAAAAACTAATCTAATCATAATTTTCTTTCCATTAAACAATTAATTTATGTCTTTGTATTGCGCAATGATAGATTTCGGAACGCCTGAGTTTGACGAAGCCCTGAAGCTACGATATGATGTCCTCCGCAAACCATTAAATTTAGAGTTTGATGAAAATGATATCGCCACAGAATTTGATTCTTTTCATATAGCTTGTAATGATCAAAGTTCAAATGAACTGCTTGGAATACTGATCTTGAAGCCTGTGGATGCTCATACCTTAAAAATGAGACAAGTGGCTGTATCCGCTGCTGCACAATCAAAAGGTGTAGGAACATTTATGGTACAAGCTAGTGAGCAATTTGCCACACATAATAATTATAAAAAAATAGAATTGCATGCAAGATTAGCAGCTGTGGATTTTTATTTAAAAAATGGATATACAGCCGAAGGCAATATCTTCCAAGAAGTAGGTATTGACCACCAATCGATGTTTAAAATACTATAAAAAAACAAAAGTACTGAAACTAAGCATACTGCTAAATATCGACTATATTTAGTAGATACCACTAGTCAATGTTTTACAATGACCTAAATCATACCCAAATAAAACTTAACTAATCAACTGATAATCAAATAATAAAAGCTCAACTTCATTTCACTTATACATATTATGAAATTTTGGCATGTGTTTTAATTTAAATCATCATACCAATATTTACATAACACAATTTAATCATTAAGAGATGAGGACAGTTTATTCTTTTTTAGCAATATTACTATTTATCAGTATTTTTTATTCATGTAGTTCTGACGTCAATACCAATCCTACTACAGAAGAAATAGATCACATAGATACTGAGCTTATCGCCTTAATGAAAGGGTATGCGCCCAATGGAGAAACCTCCTATTATAGACTGCCAGAATCTGATGATTTTTCTAATATACCACAAGACCCTAGAAACCCAATTACGAAAGACAAAGTAGTTTTGGGTGGCTTTTTATTTCACGAAACAGCTTTAGGAATATCTGCTAAAAATGAAACTTTTGTAAAGACATTCTCATGTGCATCTTGCCATCATGCCGAAGCGGGATTTCAAGCAGGTGTCATACAAGGTATAGGTGAAGGTGGAAAAGGTTTTGGATTTACAGGTGAACTAAGAAGACCGTTTCCTGGAGCGCAGAACATTGATGTACAACCCTTAAGATCACCAACGGCAATGAATGGTGCTTATCAAAAAAATATGTTGTGGAATGGTCAATTTGGCGCTACTGCACTCAATGAAGGAACAGAACAACTATGGCCAGCTGGGACACCAATCGAAACGAATAAACTAGGTTTCGAAGGACTAGAGACACAAGCCATTGCTGGTATGAGCGTACATAGACTCGACATAGATGAAGACGTAATAAAGATGGGAGCTTACAAAAATCTTTTTGACCAAGTATTTGCCCATGAACCTGAAAATACACGATACTCTAAAAAGAATGTTGGTCTGGCAATTGCAGCTTTTGAACGTACATTGCTATCTAATCAAGCCCCATTTCAGCAGTACTTGCGTGGCAAGCTAGATGCTATGACAATTTTAGAAAAAGAAGGAGCAAAGTTGTTTTTTGGAAAAGCAGGATGTGTAAATTGCCATACAGGACCAGCACTTAATAGTATGCAATTTAATGCTATAGGATTGGCAGATATGATCGACTGTCCTGAACCTACAGTTGGTACAAAAACAAATGACCCTGCAAACTTGGGAAGAGGTGGATTCACTGGTAAAACATCAGATTACTACAAATTTAAAGTCCCTCAATTGTACAACCTAAAAGATAGTCCATTCTATGGCCATGGCTCTACTTTAAGAAGTATCAGAGATGTGATTGTGTATAAAAACAATGCAACACCACAAAATAGTCACATTACAACAAGTCAGTTGGATCCTTTATTTAGACCATTAGGGCTCAATAATTCGGAAATTAATGCTATAGAAGCCTTTATTAGCAACGCTTTATACGACTCGAATCTTAAAAGATACGTTCCCGATGCCCTACCTTCTGGCCAATGTTTTCCAAACTCAGATGTGCAGTCCAGAATAGATCTAGGTTGTAATTAGATCTAGGCATACTCCATTTGACCATAAATATAGTTTATAGTAATTGATGTAGAAGTCAGAATATTTTGGTATTCTGACTTCTGCGTTATTATTAAGTTGATAATGGTGTTGTTTTATTTTTTTTGTAAGACCAAGCCAAATAGTAAATCAAAAATTGAGATAGGCTTTATTGCTTTCTTAAATTTAATTTTGTGGATGTTTTATTAACCATTTTTTGATGCTCAATTCTCTATCAACATGACCTTTATAATTTTTCTATTTCTTAAATAACTAGCACATTTTGAACTAAAATCGTAAGGCGAATTCTCGCAAATATCTACACAACTTTCATTAATTACAACAGGTCTAACTAGGTCGGCACAATGAGCATTAAATTCAAGGTAACTTTGATTTTTGTATTCAGTTAGATTAAAAAAGAATTTACACCCTATTTCTTCCCCATTATACGCTTTGAAATTTTTG
>JBGSOH010000704.1:0-1582 GCA_041739205.1 Saprospiraceae bacterium | reverse complement strand
ATACTTCTCTCGATACCGAAGTAGTCACTGTTCACTTCTTTAGAAGTTGTCCAGTCTAACTTAGCACTGCTAGCAGAATGTTTTATTGCATCGAAAGATTTAATTGAGATAGGTAGGGGACCAAATTGTGGTCCAGTAATAACTATTGGTCTTGTGTCAAATGCAGGTAAATTTATATAACTTATAGGTGGGTCTTGTACTGAACTTGAAATAAATCCGCTGCCTGATTCTGGGCCACCAACCGAATGATTATAAATTATACTTCCTAAAACTATTGTCTGTCCATTTGCTAATTCAATCCCAGTGAAATTATTATCAAAATTTTGATAATAAAAATACCCTGTAGAAGTTATAGGTACTAAAGGATTTATTGAAGCTTGATGATTTACTTTATTTTCATTTGCTATACCCCAATTAAGTGTGCCAGCAGATGTATTTGTAAAATCGCTTGAAACCACTGTTGTTTGTGCATTGTCATAATAATAATAAATGGTATAACCACCTAAATTCTCTGTAACTCCCAAATTAGTTGCAGAAAATGTCACAGTAGAAGTTCCATCCCCGTTTCCAGATATTTCCTGAGAAAACACTATATTTTGACTAAAACTAGTTTGACTAATTATTATAAAAAAAATATTCAGTGTATAAAGTATATATTTCATTTTAATATTTTTTTAGATTGGATTAATTGTGTGCTGATTTATTCGGTACCGACGCAGCTTTTGCTATTGCGGGATCTGCAACATTAATATTACCGTCTAGATTTACATCTGAGTTATTATACACGTTACTTTGGTTAGGAACAGAAGCAGCCTTACTTATTGCAGCGTCGGCAACGTTGATAAAACTATCAGTATTTACATTTCCTCTTAACAAACCATACAGACCTCCTGTTAATAAAATCATGGCATCATTAGATGATATGGCACCGTTATCATATGCTTGTCCCAATCCTGTGCTAAAATCATGTAATGTTGGATTAACCACATTTAATCCAGCATTCACTGTTCTAATAGCTAAATGGTTTCTATGACTTAAAACTACAACAGACGTTGCAAAACCATTTTTAACTCTCGCTAAGGACGTACCATCAAGACCTACGATTGTTCCATCGCTTTTAATAAAAGCACTAGATTTAAATGTTGTAGATGTAGATGGCAGCGCAGGGTCTCTTAATTCTAGTCTTACCCAGTCCGTGACTCCAGATGGAATTGATGCTACCGTTGCAGGAGCATCTGCATAAGGGCTGGTAAGCGGAATAAGTCCTGCTGTATTAAGCGCTACTGACATACTGCCTGACGCAAAAGCCCCTTGAAGATAAGCTTTCAAATTTACCTTTCCAAAGAAATTCAAACCTGACAATCTTACATCTGTATTTGTTGTACTAGCTATCACTGTACTAGCTCCACTGTTGGATCCATCAAATCTCCAGTCTCCAGTATGGAAGGTTGCTCCTTTTACTAATGAAGGCATGCCTCCCACTACATCACCAAGTGCATAAGTACCTGTCATGGTATTTTCATAATCTGCTATACCTGTTACAGCTACTTGCCACTCCCTATTGATATAGTCAGACGCATCG
>JBGSOH010000595.1:0-5765 GCA_041739205.1 Saprospiraceae bacterium | reverse complement strand
ACAACCAAAATTATTGCCTATGATCCGACACATACCAATGTGCCATCCACACATGCAGATTTAAGAAATGCAGCCGCAGTCATCATGTATGGAAGGGGATTTGGAGATGATAATCGTGGTTTTGTTATGCATTCTTCTGGTCATTCTTATGATAAATGTCAGTCAAGTCCTGCGCACGTAGCTGCCCAAAGGGTATTTTTTAATTTCAGCTGGCTCGTTGCTACAGATAAAGCTGAAAATTTAAGCATTGTAAGTAGTGGCGGAGGCCTTGCATTTTCAGGCGTAGGCAGAGGGTTGAGTTTTAACTTACCAGAAGGAAATATTTCAGATTTTACTATAGAATGGTCATCTACTTGTGGTGGGACTTTCAGCCCTAATGCAAACGCACAAACTTTAGAGTTTATACCGCCACCTACTGGAGATGTATCAGGTTGTGTGGTGACTGTTTCTTTGACGGACGGATGCGGCAGAACTACTACAAATTCGCAGAGACTAGCTGTTTTATGTGATTATAATGTAAACCAAACTAGGGTAAATCCATCATGTATTGGAGCTCAAGATGGCAGTATCGGTTTTACGGTTAGTGGCAGTAGTGTTTATGGTGCCAATGATTGGGAATGGACTAAAGAAAATTCACCTGCTACAGGATCAGGAACCGGTGAACTAATCTCCAATTTGTCTAGTGGTACGTATCATGTGACGGTGACTTCATTTACAGGTTGTTCAGCGACATTTTCTACCTTACTTGCGGATCCTAATGAGATAGTTTTGTCGGCTTCACCTAGAGATTATTTGTGTTTTGGACAATCTGGAGCTGTAAGTCTAAATGTCGTTGGCGGTATTTCACCATATACCTATCTATGGAGCGATGGTAAAACAACCAAAAACCTTGAAAGTGCTGTTGCAAATACGTATCAAGTCACCGTAACCGATCAAAACGGCTGTACCAAAACCACCCAAGCACAAGTGTCAGGGCCTACAAGTGTTTTTAATGTAGGGATTTCAAAAACGGATGTGAGTTGTTTCGGAATGCAAGACGGTACTATTACATTAACACCTGAAAATAGTAATAATTATTTTTATCAATGGTCAGACAATCAGTTTATAAAAGATAGGGAGAATTTATCGGCAGGAGCTTATGCAGTTACGGTATCAGATAATGATGGATGTAGTCGTACATTGAGCGTTTCCATTTCACAACCCTTATCATTGACCATTGATGTATCAAGGACATTGCCATCTTGCCCAACTGATATAAACTTACCTTCTGTCGGTGATGGAGCTATCAATATCACCGTTTTGGGTGGTGCACCACCTTATAGTTTTGTGTGGTCAGATGGTATTTTGACAGAAGATAGAACTAGTCTACCTGAAGGTGAATATGCTGTCCAAGTCACAGATAGTCAAGGTTGTATAACAACCAAATCAATAACCTTGTTTTCTCCTTCATCGGTACCCATTGCACCCACAAGAATAAATGATTAGAATATAAATGAGATATAAATCAAATACAAATGAGCTTTTTAACCTTTCAGTCTTGAAGGGTTTTGTTGCTTTAGCTGTATTTGATATTTTTATAAAAACAGCGTTTAAAAGGAATCTAGTTTTACTATTTCTGATGTTTATTTCTTCGTTTTTTTACACCCAAATCAATGGTCAAACCACATTTACAAGATCAATATCACAAAGTTCGGATGATGCCGAAGAGACAGGCACCGATGGAACGTACAATGGTGTAGGTTTTGTAAATCTGACGAGTCCTGATATGGAACTAGTAAGGGATGACGCCAATCCTACAGCAGGATCTCAGAAAGTGGGCCTTAGATTTCAGAATATCCAAGTGCCAAAAGGAGCTATCATTAATAATGCTTATATTACATTTAGAGCACTTACACCCAACTCACCAAATACCAATAATGGCGTCAATAACTTAGTTATTAAGGGTCAGGCAGCGGATGATCCTACCACTTTCGTTTCTACGACTTACGATGTGAGTAAAAGGACAAAAACTAGTGCATTTACCAATTGGACTTCGATACCTGCTTGGACCACCAATGCTGATTACAATACGCCAAGTGTAGCTGCAATCGTGCAAGAATTAGTGACAAGAAATGGATGGGACAGTGGAAATAGTATGGTGTTTTTGATAGAAGGAAGTGGTTCTAGAAATGCACAATCATGGGATAACTCTGGTACAAATCAGCCCATATTAACCATCGAATATTCTACCATCCAACTATCAGCAACAGTGACAGATGTGTCCATTCCGCAAGGACAAGACGGAGCAATAGACCTAAGTGTTTCTGGCGGTGTAGCTCCTTTTTCCTACCTATGGAGTAATGGAGCAACTACCCAAGATATATCAAATATAGTAGCTGGAATTTATACCGTAACGGTATCAGGTGCCAATGGAGCTACTGAAGCAAAATCATTTAATGTAATAGATGGGTTAGTCTACAAACAATTATATTTGACAGGCCCAGGTCAACTAATGGATAGGGTGAGCCCTGAAGCTGTGTCGCAAAGTATCAAATCTTCCGAAGCATTATACTCGCCACAAATTGGGGTATTGAATTCAGAGTATAGGGTTTTTAATAATGCTAACACTTTTTATGGTGCTTATGACTCTCCTGATGGGCCAAATAGAATGTTGATAGTTTCAATATCTGTTAGAAATCGAAATGATATTTACACGACAGATGTTCGATACAATGATATTCCATTAACTTTGGTTGCTACGAGAGATTATAACCAAGAAGCGCTCGTTTATATTTATAGATTAATAGATCCACCTGTAGGAGAGCATTATCTGGAAGTAAATTTTAATTCAAATGTCACTAGGGCAGCCGTTATAGGTATTGCTACTTTGCATGGTGTGCATCAGACAGTTCCTACAGGCACACCTGCAACCAATGTCACTAGCTCAAGCAATATATCTATAAATGTCCCATCAGTAGCTGGTGACCTTGTTATGGGAGTGGTTTCTAGGAGAAATGCTTCATCATCATTCACTACATCGCAGACACAACGATGGAATGCCTACCTAAATGAAACTCGTGGTGCGGGAAACTCTGCTGTGGCCACATCTAACTCTACCACTTTGAGTTGGACAGCTGCAAATGGATCTTGGGCAGCCATTGCCGGAGTTGCTATTAAACCATCAGGCGGAAATGCAACCACGTCCTTTACACAATCTCCTGCCATGTGTTCAGATTTCATCATTAAAGCTGGAACCGTTACCGTCAAAAATTATATCAATATTTTAGATGGTACTATGTCTGCCAATCCAAATGTCATAGCAACATTAAGATTCAATGCAAATAACATCATTACGCTAACCAATCCTGTGTACAACACGACGACAGGACTCATGACATGGACTGGAAATATTCCAAATGATGTCACTATTCCTGCAGGCAGTGCAATATCTTTGGATGTGACAACTGAAGAGCCACTCGTTGAATTTCAAGTCCAATTTGATCATTCCACCAAGCCATCTTTAATAGAATTTACAACATCTACTTTTATAGATATTCCTACTTTAGCCGTTTATGATGCAGCTTACCCTGGAGGCAATATCATTACGAGTGCACAGAATGGCAGTAATGTTTATGTGCGAGCTACTGCATCAGATCCATTTGGATTTTCAGATATTAATGGACTATCTATATCCACAGTAAATCCATCGTCAGGACCATTTGAAGCGACTCAAGTAGCTACTAGTGGATGTACGAAAACATATCAATATCAATTAACAACACCATCTTCCCAAGGAGATATTTCCATATCTGCAAGAGCCAGAGAAGGATATGAAGGTACTGTCACATATACTAAGTCCATAGACTTTTCATTGTGTCCAATTACTGTTACTAATACAGTTACGCCATTGACAACTTGTTCTGGTCAGAATGGAATCATTACTTTAAATGTTACTGGGGCATCGGGACCTTACACTTGGGCATACAATAGGACAAATCCAGTAGGATCTGGATCAGGAAGCGGTTTGACTATGTCTGATTTAAATTCGGGTACTTATGTCATTACCGTTACTTCCGCGAGAGGATGTACTGGCACGACTACAGCCACACTCACACAGCCAGTGCCACCAGACGCAACTGCAAATATTACAAATACAACTTGTAATCCAGGTGCTGATGGTACCATTACCCAAACAGTTACAGGTAGTTTTCCACCTTTTAATTATGTATGGTCCGATGGTGGTCCGGGTACAAAAGATAGAACTAATTTAGCAGCAGGTACTTACTTTGTAACTATTACAAATGCAGGAAGTTGCCAAACGATCAAGCAATACACGGTAGGTCAACCATCACCTTTAATTGTAACAACTACATTAACACACCCTACTTGTTCTGCTGGTGGAAATATCGGTTTATCTATGTCTGGTGGTGGATCAGTAGGGCCCTATAATTACACTTGGACTAGATTGTCTCCAGTCGCAAGTGGGTCAGGAAGCGGGACAAGTATCACTAATTTAATCCAAGGAAGTTATACAGTTACAGTGACATCTTCGCTAGGATGTACGGCTACTTCATCAGCAATCTTATCTTTGCCACCATCGCCAGTAGCCAATGCATTTATCAATCAAGTTTCTTGTTTTGGATCAAGTGATGGGATTATAAATCAATCTATTACAAGTGGAACTACGCCATTTACTTATTTGTGGTCCGATGGTTCTGTTTTAAAAAATAGAATGGCTTTGCCTGTTGGAAGTTATACGGTAACTGTCACGGATGCAAAGGATTGCCAAACGTCAAAAACATATACCATATCGCAACCTACAGATCTTACCCTAAATGCGACCGCTTTGCAACCATCTTGCACCAATAGTGGGAATATCACCTTAGCAATTAGTGGTGGCACGACACCTTACATGGTAGATTGGCAAGATATCTCAGGCACTGAAAATATAAAAGATAGAATCGGTCTTTCTCAAGGTAGTTATCAGGTTACGATTTCAGATAAAAACGGGTGTACGAAAAGTACCACAACTGTCATAGGAGCTCCCAATTGTGACACTGGTATTGATGTATGTATTTCGACTATTCCTGTCAAGTACACTACAGATCCATCCTCAGATGCCACAGAATATCTTTGGACAGTACCATCAGGAGCAGTTATTTTAAGTGGTCAAGGAAGTCCTGAAATTTTTGTCAATTGGTCAAATGTAGTAGGTAGTACAGGACTTATTTGTGTGAGAAAATCAAATGATTGCGGAGAAGGTCCAGAATATTGTGTCAATACTTTTCTGAAGTCAATTTCAGTTTCTGCAACAGCTGCTTCCCCAGTTTGTGTTGGGTCTACTTTAAAATTATTTGGCAATGGTGGTACAAGCTATAGATGGTCAGGTCCAAATGGTTTTATATCAGAAAACGAAAATCCTGTTATCAATAATATAAACAGTACACATTCTGGAACATATACCGTGACAGTTACCAATGCGGAAGGTTGTTTTGCGACAGCCCAAGTAAGTGTTTCGGTGGGAACTGCTCCGACGAGTACAGCTATTGTATATAATGCAAGTTGTGGATCGCCCAATGGATTTATCGATTTAAGTGTTTCTGGTGGTACTACGCCTTATCAATATCTTTGGTCAGATGGAAAGACATTTCAAGATAATTTTGGCTTAGTTAAAGGAAATTATACTGTTACGGTTACTGGTAATAATGGATGTACAGCTACAAGGGCTACCTCTGTGGGTGAGGTGAATGGTCCATCCATCGTGTTAAGTGCGAATAGTATCACTT
>JBGSOH010000531.1:0-4596 GCA_041739205.1 Saprospiraceae bacterium | reverse complement strand
TTTCCATTCCAGGATTGGGTACAGACTCCTTTGCTTGGGGACAACCTGACCATCAGTCTTAATAGTTATATTAATGATGATCCGGATTTAGAAGTAGTACGTGTCCAGTATAGACGTACAGGTGGTGATGGTGCTTGGATCAATATAGTAGAGATCCCTAAAGCAGAACTGACCAATCCTGTATCCAAAAATATACAATGGGATATGACTGAACTAGCTGATGGACCTTATGAGATCAGAGCAGTGACCCAGTGTTTTTCTGGACTTCCTCCGGGTATCTCAGCAGTTATCAAAGGACGTAAAGAAACCAAACCTCCAGTAATTTTCGGTAAGCCACAACCTTCTGATGGCGTACTATCACCAGGAGACGAGATATCTATCACCTTCTCTAAGCGTATCAATTGCATACAGATTTTCCCAGCAGATGGTATCGGTACCAATATCAATCTCAATAATATGGCACTACAAGATATGACATTGGGAGGCTTGCTGATAGATGCAGATTTTGTGTGCAAAGAGGATCAGATCGTGATCATACCTAAGATCAATAAACGTTTTATAGAGAACCATGTGCTTAGAGTTACGGCTACAGGCATTAAAGACTTGTATGGAAACCCTATACCAGCACCTATTGTATGGGAGTTTTATGTCAACCAATCCAATCTTTACTGGCATGGTGGTGACATAGACGAGGTAGTACTAGAAGGCAATGAACTCATGGTCAGACGAGAAATCCGCAATCAAAGTGGTGAGATTACTTCCTTCCTCATAGAGGGATATCCTGAATGGATGCAGATCTTCCCTACTGCAGGCGCACTAGATCCTGGTCAGATATTGCCAGTTAATTTTGTATTTCCATCTGATTTAGTGGCTAATGCCTACGCTACCGTAGTACAGATGCAAACCATAGACGGTAATGAACCTATGAAGGTAGATCTAAGGGTAGCATGTCCTTCCCCAGAATGGAATGTAGATCCATCCCAATACAGTTTCTCGATGAATCTTACCTTACAGTTAGATATCGAAGGAGAAATCGCTGAGGATAAATTGGACAAAGTAGGTGCTTTTGTAGATGGTCAGTTACGTGGTTTAGGGACTGTTCAGTACAGTAGGTCGTTAGACAGATACCTTGTATTCTTGACCGTTTATAGCGATATTCCTGCGGGCGAGACAGTCACTTTCCAAATATGGGACGCATCTGCATGTCTGTTATTTGCCTCTACCATAGAGACATTCCCATTTGTGGCAGATGGATTGATTGGTTCGCCATTAACACCACAGGTCATTCACACAGATAATCAGGTTTTGCGTAAGATTCAGATTCACCCAGGTTGGAACTGGTTATCCTATAATATAGACCTTACAGATCCTACGACCAATAATGCGTTGTCTCTACTGACAAATCCGGCAGGTGGATTGATAAAAAGCCAGACAGCTTTCAGCACTTATTCTATAGGTGCGGGATCTTGGTTGGGTGATTTGACAGATCTTTCTCATCTGACCATGTATCAGTACAATTCGCTTGCATATGACTCATTAATATTGATAGGTGCGCCAGTAGATCCGACCACGCAGATACCTTTGGTCGCAGGGTGGAACTGGATAGGTTACTTGCCTCAATATGGTTTGCCAGTGACAGAAGCTTTACAGTCTTTGAATCCTGTAAATGGGGATATCATAAAAGGTCAAATCAGTTTTGCACAATATGTAGCAGGCGTTGGTTGGGTAGGAAATCTTAATTTCTTAAACACGCCTAATGGTTATTTATTAAAATTGGCCACTGTTGATACCCTAGTTTATCCAGGTCTAGACGATGAGTCAAATATTTTAGATTCACAAACCGCAGGTAGATTCACAAAACCATCTGGCTTTGCGGAAAACACGTTAACAGATATTGATACAAAGTCAGCTGAAACAGTGTCTGCGAGTCATTGGAGTGTGACGCCACAAAATTTTGAATTTAGCATGAATGCCATTGCTGTAGTTGTCAATGAAAATACCCATAATCTCCTTAAAGATGGAGATGAAGTAGCAGCATTTGTTGGCAATGAAGTACGTGGTGTAGGTAAAGCCATGTATGTGGCAGCTTTGGATAGTTATTTTATTTTTATGACCATGTATGCCAATAAAGAAGGCGAGTTGGTCACATTTAAGTATTATAGCAATCAAGAAGCAAAAGAATACAATATTATTCAGAATAAAGGATTTACAATCAATGCCGTATGGGGTAAAATAGAAACGCCTGTGGAGCTTACTTTGGCAACTACGGTAAGTACTAGTGATGATATTATAGCGAAAGATGATCATATGGTGATCTATCCTAACCCAGCTGGATATTACGTTTACATCAATTTTACTTCCATGATAGACGAAGAGATCTCCCTGACTATCACAGATCTTCTAGGTGCTGAAGTAAAAAGTTTTGAACATAAAGTACAACAAGGACAGAATGTCATTGAGTGGAAGCCAGGAGCTAGTCTGCCTAATGGATTGTATATGGTCACGCTAAAAACTCAGAAAGGCATCTATAGCCGTCTAGCTGAGTTGTTACGATAGCATTTTTAGTTTGAGAATAGTTTGATTATTTGCCTTCGGATTTTACATGTTAGATTCTGATATGTAAAACCGAAGGTAATATTTAAGCACTCATTAAATTTTATAAAAATATGATGATGAATAATCTAAAAATATACACACGCTTATGGACGGCTGTTTTGTTTTTTGTCTGTGGTCAATGTCTAGCACAATCACCAAGCTGGACAAAACCCAAAGCAAGTGACTACAGCTATAGCGCTACAGCAATTTGTGCCATAGATATCGATGATCTTCGATCTAATCATCCTAATGATAGGATTGCATTTTTTGTAGGCTCTGAATTGCGTGGACTAGGTACACCTGTGCATATAGGGAATGGCGTGTATCGTCATTTTGTAACTTTTTACGCCAATGTCGGCATGGAAGTGATGGATATCAAAATCTATCATCATGCTTCTGACTTAGTGTACGATGCCATTAATAACATTACTTTTCAGGTACAAAGCCAGATAGGTACCTTAGATGATCCTTTTGTAGGTTATGGATATACGGCTTATGATGCACCGATTTCTATCACGGATATCTTACCAGTTACCACCTTACAAGGTACAACTTTTGATACGATAGAATTATCCAGTTTTCTTATTCAGCCCGATACCAATCAAGTGACATGGTCATATACACCAAATGCAAATTTAGGTGTGTTACTTGATGGAAGTAAGCTAATTGTGACACCTAATGCTAATTTTTTTGGGACAACATTTCTGACAGTAAAGGCCACCGAAGTATCTGTAAACCAACATGAAGCAGAAAAAATCATCACTTTTAATGTCATCGAAGCACATACACCACCACTTTTGTATGGTATCTTTAATCAAGGTATTACACTAGGACAGTCTTTTGTGGATTTTGATCTCGATGATTTTGAAAACCAATACGATGGTCCTTGCCTTGAATATGAATACGAACCAGTTATGTTGCCTTTCGGGAGTGTAGATACGATGCCAGCTTGGGCGATAAATGGATTTCCACAAAATAATATGACATTGACATTTAGCAGTCGATTTACACCCAAGCATACTTTTAATCATGAAGATGATAAGATGGCAATTTTTATTGGAGGTATATTGAGAGCAGTGAGTTATCCCTCTGTTCATGAAGGCAATCCTCTTTATTTTCTGACCATAGGTGGATCTAATGTGGAAAATGAAAAAATTGAAGTCCGTTTTTATAGTGGTATTTTGCAAAAAGTATTTACAGTATTGACTGATTTTAATTACATACCACATAACATTATTGGGACGTCTGATGATCCTTTTGTTTTGGACTTTAGTCCCTTGGAGCCGGTCATAAGTTTTGATGGTAATGTCGAGATTATGATACGTGATACGACTTGGACAGGAGAGCAAAAATTTACTTTCAAAGCCATGGATTGCCAATATTCACAGTATTTTTACGATGAGTCAGAAGTATCATATTGTGTTGTTGCTGACTCTATAGAATTACAGCCATATTATTATGATGGAGACGGAGATGGTAGCGGCAATCCATCGATTGTAATCTATGCTTGTAGCCAGCCAGAAAGTGGATGGTCTCCGAATGGTCTCGATTGTAATGACACAGATCCATTATCACAGGGATTTGCATTGGAGACAAATATTATGGAGTCATCAGGTATCCCCAATGATGGCATTGTATGTAGTGGTTCGCCTGCAACGATTACAGTAGATGGACCAATTGCTTTCCTTTGGGAAAATGGACTTACCACATCAAGTATACTAATAAATCCTACAGTTACTACCGATTATCGAGTCACAGTAACATCATCAGAAGGATGTGTAGCTGAGACATCAGTTCAAGTTATTGTGGAAGGTACGGTAGTGACAGCGAGTTCGGATAGTGGTAGAGGTAGCTTACGAAGTGTTTTAGAATGTCTCGTAGATGGAGGCAGTATTTATTACGACCAACCATTAACCAATGAAACAGTATTGACAAATACATTGAATATCACCAAAAATGTCACTATCCAGGGTCTCAGTAGTAATCTAAGACCGACTATAG
>JBGSOH010000525.1:0-8342 GCA_041739205.1 Saprospiraceae bacterium | reverse complement strand
CGACCCTAAAGACCTATTAGGATTACAAATCCATAAAAATCAAAGAAATCTATCTAAATTAAATTATCTGGAAATTTTTATTACCCCGATCCACAGAGCAGCGTAATAAAAAAGAGGCTATCTTTTTAGACAGCCTCTTTTCTTTTTTACTTCAACAAAAGAGGCAGCGTAAAACGCTGCCTCAGCCAACATTAAAAGAAAATTAATGTGGAACAAAACACCAAGTTTCTCTTACTTGGCTCCGTCGGCTTTAGCTTTAATTATCGTATATTCTGCTACTTGAGTCCCTTGAACCAATCCAGCTTCAGAGTCAAAACGGTAATGAATCCCACCATATATTCTTGACTCAGCGGCTTCTAGTGCCCATGCATCTACAAAGGACTTCTCGGTTGGAAAAATATATGCTAACACTGCTGCTGCTGCTGCTGAAAACGTACTATGACCAGATGTATAACTCGGAAAATTAGGTGTACCCAAAATACCTTTAAATCCAGCAATAGCTTCAATAGGTCTTGGATAGTGGTAATAATATTTGGCGTCCCAACAGCTAATGCCTGCATCTTGTACTGCCATATTCATATATGCCAAAGTTCTAGCTGATCTTAAAGGATTTAATTTGTATTTTACTAAATAATCAGAAGCCAATTTATTCCAATGGCCTGGAGGTGTCGTAGTGTTAAATCCGTCAGACCACCAATTGGCTATCTTTCTTTGTTCGGTAGTGATATTGTCAGCAATGTTTTTTAATTCATCTGCTGCCTTATTAAACTCCGCAGAACCAATTGCTGGCGGAAAGGGTGGTCGCACGGCTACCAAATCAGTAACACTCCATGTTTTGACTTTGCCAAATAATGGTGTTAAACCAACTGGTCTCACAGGAGACTCTTGATTGGTCCACTGCCATCCGAATCTTACAAAAGCTGCATTCTTGATAGAATCAGAAATAGGTTTTGGTGTTTGGGCGAATTTCATACCATCACCTGCTGCTCTTTGCAATAATACTTTTGCTACACCTCTTCCTAAAGAATCACCGGCCGTAACATCGCTTTGAACATGTAATCCTGACAAAATCAGAGCTTCTTTAGCTTCATCTGATTTTGATTTTAGATATTCTTTTTCTAGTGGGAACATAGCTGATAGTACCTCTCTAGATACTGCTGTTACAACTGCGCCATCAGAAGGATAAGAAGGTAAGTCTGAAGAAGGAAGTAACTGCTTAATAGTGCCATCAATTTTATACAATGCTGGTCTAGCAAACTTATACTTGTAATGCCAAGCAGCGATCAAAGCATCAAACTGTGCCACGCTCATGTATGCATAAGCTCTCGAAGAATATGGTGGATGTGCAAATGGGAAATATGGAAATTTACTTGGGTTGGCTGGATCAGGCAATGTATAAGTACCATCTGCATTTGGCGGTGGTATAAGATTGTACTTTGCAGCCAATTCTCTAGCGATTTCATTCCATCTTATGATAGGATTGTTACCCCAATATTTCACTGCGTCTTCATCATCCGCTGTCATTGATGCTATTGCAGCTTTTGCAGCAGCAATTTCATTTTTGTATGCATCAGAAGACGGGTCAGTCGGTGCATCTATTTTGATTTGTTCTACACTTGACATGTGCACTTGTTTCCAAGTACCACCATCATCATCCAATCCTGCGTAAGTATAAGGCTCGAAAGCAACAAATCGAGGTAGATCTTTTTCACAACTTTGCGTGAAGATTATAATTGACAATAATCCAAAAAGAAAACAGAATCTAAATATATATTTATTAAAAGTCATTTTGATAAGATTAAGATTAAGATTAAGGTTAAGGCTAAGGTTGAGATTGAGATTAAGGTTAAGGCTAAGGTTAAGGTTAAGGTTGAGGTTAAGGTTGAGATTGAGATTGAGATTGAGATTGAGATTGAGATTAAGGTTAAGGTTGAGGTTGTGGTTTCTTTAGGATAAACTGATAGGTAAGTCCTCCTGAAAGGATAGTAGATTTGCCTACATTTCTACCTGAAACTACGTCTGTGTAACCTACCATAATACTCATTCCTTTCAATACAGACGGAAAATATCTCAATCGTCCATTGATAGTGGACATGTCCATTTTATTGGTAGGTTGACCAGCATTTTGAGTTCTAATATCATCACCAGAAAAAGAAGTTTGTGTTACATACCCTACTTCAAGTTGTAAAGACTTATTGAATAGCCAGCCTCCCAATGCTATTTCAGCATTAGAAGCGCTGGGTACATCCATGGTAGTGGTGTAAAATGATCCATCAGCATAATAATAGTCTCTTTCAGCCTCCGTAGTAGTGCGATGTAGGTAGGCATAGCTTCCGCGAAGGTAAAGACCTGATTTATGTTCGTATTTTGCGATTCCTCTTATTGAAAACTCCTGAGTACCCAAGCCAAGACTGAAGGGCATATAATCTGAAAGATATGACGATACAGGCAAACTAAAACCTCCTGTGACAAAAGTAGACAATGAACCTGATTCTTTTTTAAACTCGTATGGCGCATACTTCGCAAAAATACTGAAGTCTTGAAGTCCTGATGCACCTACCATTTGTCCACCAGATGCTTTAGTAGTCACATAAGGTAAAGCCGCTATTACATTAAACTTACTTGTGATTCCATAGGCAACCATAGGCAAGATAGTATTTCTGGTCAAAACACCAACATTTTGATTATCCCTTAGAAGGCTACCTTCCCAATATTCGTCCCAAGTATCATGTTGATAAATGAGTGCAATACAAAGTTCATTTTTTTCCATCATGAGTGCATCAGACGGTGTTTGTGCTTTTAGTAAATTGGTTGTGCCACATAATAAAGCTAGAGACAGTAAATGATAAATTTTAAATTTCACTTTATTTGGTTTTGATTTTGAATAGGATGGTAAATCATTAAAAATATTCAGGTATGTCACCCAAAAGACTTAGTTAAGAGTAACTTCTAAAATTGTGATGTGGAAGTAAAATATAATTGTATTTTTGACCCAGAAATTTAATAACGCAGCAAAAATACTGAATATATGGAATTTTCCAATAAAACGGAATATTTTTTTGGAAATAATCTTAGATTTCTTCGGAAGTCAAAAAAAATGACGCTCTTATCACTCAGTGAGACATTAAAGATAAGCAAAAGTGCTATATCAGACTACGAAATTGGCAAAACACTTCCAGGACTTGATGTTGTACAAAAGTTCAGCGACTATTTTGAGATACCCATAGACGATCTTTACAATTCCGACATTCCGGAATTTTATAAAAAGGGTGGTGTTAAAATCAAAAAAAGGAAAGCACTCAATGCTGAAAACGACCACTCCATGGAGTTTGAAAATGAAAAATATGGATTTAATATTAAATTATTAAACCAAAAATTAGAAAGTACACAGTTACAAATACAAATGCTAAAACAGCTCCTTGATAGCCGAGAGGCAGAAAATAAAACGTTAAAAATTAATATAAAACTTCTTGAAGAGCAATTAAAGAACTTTAATTAAATCATCTCTTTATTAGTCTAATTCATAAGGTTTTAGCGTTCCTTTGTCAAACTGCTCTTTTGTTTTTGTAAATATTTCATGGATTACTTCATTCACTTTAGACTCTGAACTAACATTTCCTGACATATTTTCAATAAGATGTAGTATTTTTGCCTGTGTTTTTAAGATAACAGCGAGCGTCACTTGATTTTCAACAATCTGTTTTTGGTTCTTTATAATATTAATCTGATTGTTGACAATGACATCTTGATTTCTTATAATAAGACTTTGATTCTGAACCACAAGATCTTGATTTTCAACCTTGTTTTTCTGATTTTCCATTAAAATGTTGAAATTCTCAAATAAGTTGATTTGTATATTTTTGATATATTCTTGTTCTTCTTGAAGTTTTTCTATCAATTTTTCTGAATTATCCATTTAGTTGTATTTGATTTTAAATATTGAAACCGTAAAATTAGTTTTTTAAAATATAATTGTCATAAATTGAATTATAAAAATTATCCTTTAATATATTGGGCTTATTTGGTAGTTGTACTAGCTATTTGGTTTTGGTTTATGATAGAAAACGATAAATTCTATATTCTAAGAGACAATCTAGCCGTCATGATTACCATGGTTTTTGGTGCATTCATAGCTGGCTCTAGTCCTGAAGGTAGTGCATCGGTAGCATACCCTATCTTCACGCTATATTTAGGTATAATACCTGATGTAGCTAGAAATTTTGCGTTTGCTATACAAAGTATCGGCATGACAGCAGCATCTATTTATATTCTCAATAAAAAAATCCCTTTGGATTGGAACTACATTATTTATGTGACTTTGGGCGGTTTATTTGGTTTAGTTTTAGGAACTTATTACTTGGTCCCACATGTACTTCCAGTCTACGCAAAACTCATTTTCGTTTCGCTTTGGTTAGCATTTGGAATTGTCTTATTTTTAGAAAATAGAAAAAGTCAAAGAGTTATATTCGAAAAGATCATAGATTTTAGGAATATGGACATAATCAACTTGTTAGTTTTTGGATTTATTGGTGGTGGCATATCCTCTCTATTTGGTACAGGAATCAATATTTTTACTTTTTGTTTCTTAGTCATCTATTACAAAGTAAATGAAAAAGTAGCAACGCCATCTTCCATTATCATCATGACTGTTGAGACCATTGCAGGGTTTGTCCTACATGCATTTATTGTGCAAGATATCGCTGTACAAACCTATGATATGTGGCTTAGTTGTATTCCTATTGTTATATTTTTTGCTCCACTTGGCACATATTTGGTACATAAAATATCAAGACATACCTTTACAACATTTCTGTATGTGATATTCTTTGTTCAATATATAGGCGCTATGATTGTTATAAAACCAGATGTCACAAAATCTATGATTTCTTTGGGTATTATTATTTTCGGATTGATATTTTTCAGATACGTTAGTTCATTGACCCGAAATCCTATTCCGCCTGTGGATGAGAACAACCATTAGCTTTGATGTACGCCGCTAGTCGGTCTGTAAACTTTTTTTGGTCATCACGATTAGCTAACTTATTGGTCAAGATATCATCAAGCTTGACTTTAATAGAATCTGCCAATATTAAACTACGATTCTTTATCTCACTTATAACTATTTTAAGAGAATCAATTTCCTTCCTTTTATGAATGGAATCAAGTTCTATACTCCTGAGATGATCGGCAATTTGAAATCTTTTATCTTTCAGCACTATCGCCCGACACTGAATATCAGCATATTCCGTAACTAATTTATCGAAATCTGGTTGTTTTCTACAAGAAGTAAAGAAAACAATAATCAAGAGAAAAATCAATGTAAACTTAACCATGTGTTTAGCTATAGATTATATCAAAAAGACGACATGTTTTACCCTAATGATCTAATTTTTGTAATAAATGCGAGCAGCAAAAGGTCCGTTTATTAATTAATAATCCTCGGCCATTCTACTTCTTTATTTATATTATCACCAATAGCTCTTCCTACTTGAAGACCTTTAGAGTTGTCAATAGGATAGTGGATACCACCATAAAGCCTGCTACTGGCACATTCTTCAGCCATTTCATCAAAGTTTGAGTAACTCCGAGCAAAAAAACCATATTGTAGCTGACTATAATCCGTAAATGCGTAATCACCACTTCCATTCGTAAATAATGAAGTTAGAATTCGAGATCCTGCCCCTATCTCACAAGAATGACCAGAAGTATATGCAGGAAATGGTGGAGTACCAATAACAGTATTAAAACTTGGGTCAATATATCTTTTAATGTACGACACAGGTCTGATAAGGACATAATCATATTTTCCTTTCCAGCAAGATATAAATGCATCATTTTCAGCAAGACACATCTTGGCAAATGCCATACTTGATTTAGCTAGAGTAGCTCTTTCTTCTTTTAGTATCTGAGCCAAAATATTGAACGTATGGCCAGCTGGTGTACAAGTTGCAAATGGGTCATCAGCCCAATATTTTGCAATTTCTATTTGTTCAGAAGTATTATTTTTAACCGTATTGTATACAACCATTGCTTCTTTATAAAACTCAGAAGTAGGCTCTGATGAAAAAAGCATATGTGCTGATGGTTTTACTTTGTCAATATTAGACAAAAGGAAAGGTCTATTTTTGCCCCATCTTGGGCTCAATGGATTGGTTACGGCGCCAGTTGGAACCCAACAATAAGGATCATTAGGAATTGCGTATGGTAACTGGAATGGCTCGAGGTATGACTCATGACCGCCATCCGTTTTTGAATATGCATAAACCACTTCTGCAACTTGATAGCCATATTCTTGAGACCTTGATACTATGCCAGCATCTTCATTCGCAGCAAGTGCTTGATGAGTAGATGTTTCTATACTATCAATTTTTATACGATTGGCAGCAGTTAAGTTTTTTTCAAACATATATTTAAATATCCTTGCAGTGGCGGCATTGGATGCTATCGCCCAATTGTACTTTTGACCACTGATTACCTCAGGTAATTGATATGAAGAAAAGCCATTTAACTGATTTTGTAAGCTTGTAGCCCCTTCTATGCCATGGACCACAGCTTCATACCCTGCTATACCTATATACCCGTATGCCCTAGCAGTTTGTGGTGGGAAAAATCCTTGGGTGGTTTTTGCTGTCCTACAAATATGATCATAATATACTAGCAGAAAATCAGCTTTGTACTCATCTGTAAATTTACTATTTTGAACTACAGAATCTGTCGTACAAGAAGCAATAAATAAAAAAAGAGCACTTAAAACGATATAAAATGAAGCGCTATGCTTCACAATACCACCTGTCTTTTGAAAAGGTTTCATATCTAAGAATATTATGTTAACAATTAACTTATTGGGGAATAAATTCAATTAAAAGCACAAAAATACACATTATTATAATACACTATATATATCCGACTGAAAATATCGAATATTATGAATTATTTTTACACTAAAAACAAAAAAGGTAGTAAAATTGATCATTCTACTACCTTTTTTAAAATATTCTTCTTGTAAAATTACAAAGTCCCTCTCAACTCTTGCTCTCTTTCTATGGCTTCGAATAAAGCTTTAAAATTGCCTTTACCAAAAGATTTTGCACCATGTCTTTCTATGATTTCGAAGAAAACAGTTGGTCTATCTTGAATAGGTTTTGTAAATATCTGTAATAAATATCCTTCTTCATCTCGATCTACAAGGATATTCATACGTTTGAGTTCGTTGATGTCTTCTTTAATCTCCCCTACTCTTTCTAATACAGTATCGTAATAATTGTCAGGTACATATAAGAATTCAATACCATTATTCCTTAGAGATTCCACTGTGTGAACGATGTCGTCTGTAGCAATAGCAATATGCTGAACACCTGCTCCACGGTAAAAATCAAGATACTCTTCTATTTGAGATTTTTTCTTACCAGCGGCAGGTTCATTTATTGGAAATTTGATAAACCCATTTCCATTACTCACCACTTTACTCATTAGTGCTGTATAATCTGTAGAAATGTCTTTGTCATCAAATGTAACCAACAGTTTGAAACCCATCACATCTTCATAAAATTTTACCCACCTGTTCATTTGTCCCAATTCTACATTACCTACACAATGATCTACATATTTAAATCCAAGCGAGTTTATTTTGACCAAACTAGATTTTGGCATATATCCAGGCAAGAAGACACCATTATATTGACTTCTCTCAACTATTGTATGTATGGTGTCACCATAGGTTTTGATGGCTGCCATCATTACATGACCATGTTCATCTTCTACTTTTATAGGTTCGAAAGCACTTTCTGCACCACGTTCGATCGCTTTGTGATAAGCATCAGTAGCATTATCCACCCATAAAGCAAGGACTTTGACACCATCTCCATGAAGTGCCACATGTTTCATGATCTCATGATCAGGTGAAAAAGCTGAAGTAATGACAAATCTTATTTTGCCTTGTTGCAAAACGTATGAAACGACATCTCTTGATCCTGTTTCTGGACCTTTGTAAGCGATCAGTTCAAATCCAAAACAATGCTGATAAAAAAGACTTGTTTGTTTGGCATTACCAACATAAAATTCGATAAAATCTGTGCCATTTATCGGAAATGTATCCGTATTAGTGGCAGGTTGTGGCATCGTGGAAGTATTCATTATTTTTAATTTTTATTTATGATCAATTATTTTTTTAAACATTAAACTTTACACCTTAGACATTAAACGTTGAGTCCCCTCTGAAAAGTGCTATTTTTTAAATTTTGCATAAAATAGTACTCTTGGGCGGGTAGGTTAACAAAATGATTTCTTGATTAATATACTTTAGTATCTGTTGCACTATGTGGTACAGCAGAGTTATTTTGATG
>JBGSOH010000503.1:0-6045 GCA_041739205.1 Saprospiraceae bacterium | reverse complement strand
GTATTAGGATTCAATTCTACCCAAGGCACAAATACAAATCCATCATTGGCATCAGATCTAAAACCAATGATTGATATATCACCGACGGCTAAAACTGTTGGACCAGATGTAATATTAGCAGTCAAGCCCATCGGTTGTGTTAATGTATAATTGGCAGCATCCGTACCACCAATTGTTGAAGTAGATGATACAGCAATTCCAGTTCCTACTGCAGGACTGGCAAAATTTCCCGACAAGGCCAATGTAATTATATCAGGTGTAATAACACCAAATAATGTCCCGGTAATGATGGCAGTAGTATTACCATCAAATTCTTTGTTTTGAGCAACAGCATCAGGTATGGTTAATTCTTTAACTGTAATATCTGCTGAAAAACCTGTTGGCTGTGTTAGCATATATTTTACAGCATCAGCTCCACTTAATGTTTGAGTAGATATAACGGTTTTTGAAGTACCCACATTTTTAGTATCAAAGGTAGCTGTATTACTGATGATTACTTCATCAGTGCCTACAACACCTACCAATGCTGAACCGGAAATGGTGGCATCTATAGTTCCGTCGTATTCTTTATTATCCGCTGTGGCAGCTATTACTGTCAGTGTTTTTGCTGAAATGGTATAAACCAATGTAGCACTACCCGTTCCACCTGCATTCGTAGCTGAAATCAATACATCAAATGTTCCTGGCAGACCTGTAGGGGTACCAGTAATTTCACCATTGGATGTGTTTATATTTAAGCCATCAGGTAGGTCGACAGCACCAAAGCTAGTAGGCATTTCAGTTGCTGTGATGGTATATAACGAAGAAAGCTCCCCATAAGTAGCCGAAGCTATTAAACTGCTTGTAATCACAGGAGTAGGTGAAGATGTAATATCAGCTGTTAAGCCTGTAGGTTGTGTCAGCGAATAGTTAGCCGCCGCAGATCCACTGATACTGTAACCTGTTACATTAACAGCTATACCAGTTCCTATGGCAGAACTAACAAAGTCCGCCACGTATGTGCCACCCAAAGTCACATTTGAAACATCCACAGACTCAACACCTACTAAAGATGCCGTTCCAGATAGAGTAGCTGATGTAGTGCCGTCAAATACTTTATTGTCTGCAGTTAATCCAACAATTGTCAGTTCCTTAGCAGTGATATCGGCAGTCAAACCTATGGGTTGAGAAATAGAATAGTTTGTAGATGGTGGTGTATAACCTGTCACTGATACAGCGATACCTGTACCAATAGCTGATTGTGTAAAAGTAGCTACTGGTGTTCCAGTGACAGAAAATGATTCTCCATTCTGTAATCCTGTGTATGTAGCAGTTCCCGCAAATGATCCTATCGTGTTTGCATTATATATTTTATTGGCAGCGCTTATACCAGTGATAGTTAAAGCTGCTGCTGATACGGAATTGCCAGTTGCAGCTGTAGTAATGTTAACATTTGTAGCACCTGTAGAAGATAAGACGATGTTCTGACTATTATAACTACCCGTCACTGCTGCATCTGCTTTTAAACGAACACTCAATGTACCAGAAGCTATACCGCCTGTTTGAGCAAAAGTAGTAGTGGCTCCGTAAACACCTCCATTTGATACTTCAAATCCTGTAGGAGCTGTTGCTGTGATATCATCTGTTAAATCGGCACCCGAAACAGCAAAGGATTGATCAACTGAAGGTAACCCATAGGTAGATGTAAAGGCTGCAGCAGTAGCTCCACCATTGATGACAGCTGAAGATGTAGACGTAACCGTTCCATTGACAACGATATCATTTCCAGTTCCGTCCCCTGGCCCTGCTGAACCTCCTGTTGCTTCTGAAAATCCATACAACCTGTATGTAACTGCTGTTGCAGAATTAGTTTGCACAAAAGTAAACGTTATGGTTTGGGTAGTAGTATTATCAATGATTGATTTTTGTGCGTCTAAATTAGATGCATATCCATCTGCAGAACTTCTCAAAGCTATTGCTGTCCATCCTGTACCTGAACGCTGTACCTGAAAAACGATAGAACTCACTGAAAATTGGTAACCACTATTCGGAGTTATTGCAAATTCCATATAGTTGTTCCCTGATACTGCATTCGCAATTGAAGTTAAAGCCCAATTGGTCGCGTTAAATCTACCCGCATTTGCAGATGCAGTAAGACCTGCACCACGACTTATGGTAGATGTAGATAAATTTGCATCATTTGAATTTGATGTACCCGATCCTTCGTTGCCTGCATAACTTGCAAAATCAAACGTTAGAATTTGTGCGTTAGAAACATTCAGTACAGCAAAAAATAACAAACATATCACAAATAAATTGGGAAAAAACTTGTAAAAAAACCTATTCTTTGACTGGTCCTGAACATTTCGAGTTTGAAAGGTTATCTCAGAAGGCTGGGATTGGTATGGATTCTGTTTCATTTTTATTCAGTATTAAATGTTTACTAATTTACAGTGTATAAATTGATGATGATCGAAAATATGTTGAGTTGTAATTGTCTTAAATAGGGATTTAGTAAGGTCTGTGATAATGATATATGGTAGACATAAAAAAAGTGATCACCTATATAACTAGATACTCTAATGGCATTAGTATAAGTGCCCGGTATCGCTATGGTTTGTATTACTGCTTTACCTACGATGGTTTGATCCATTTCTACTACACTAACTGTGTTATTATGACTACTAGCCGCAGAAACCAAAATGGCTAAGTTGTTACCAACAAACTGTGCCGATAAATAAGTCTGAGAGAGAAAAATCAAGAAAAATAAAAAAAATGATTTAAAGTAGTTTAACAATCGGAAGCAAGCAGAAAAAAGCATATTTATTAATTTAGGTCCTTAAATTCGCAAATAATAAGTATCAAAGATAGCGGGTGTATACTAACTAAAGAGCATTGGTAATTCAGGTAACATAGATTTAATGTTTAGCTAATATTGAACTAAAAAGAATATATTTGCTATAACATTAATTTGCCAAATGAAATATTTAAAGTCAGGCATCCTGTAAACGTTTTATGAACTTTCTATTAAATCATTACAAATAAAACAATTAAAATATCCAACTACCATTATATTCTTTACCTTTGTAACAAGTAGACAGCTTGAGATATATTAAAATCTAAAACTCAACCATCGTATTGAGGTTAAAATAAAAATAAAAAATAATGGCACATGAAAAAGCCAAAAATTCGGGAAACGGAATAGGAATTGGCGTTGCTTTAGGTCTTCTATTTGGAGTAATTTATAGTAATAAGACAGGCAATATGTCACAAAATATTGCCATTTGTATTGCTTTTGGAGCAGCTATAGGTGCAATTTTTGACAACATAAAAAGCAGACAGCAGTAAGCTAAAAAACATTAATGATGTTATTCTTCCATTTCTATTATAATTTATATGAAAGCGTTTCTATTTTTATTTGCTTTACTTATATTTAATTTTTTGCAGGGTCAACCAAATTCACTCTCGCCATCATTGATCTCCTATATACCTAATACAAACTTAAGTGTTAGGGATGTTCACACCGATTGTGAAGGTAATATTGTTTATGTAGGGGGTACGAGTTCATCTGCTTTTTCTATATCTCCAAATACCATAAGTTCGTTTTATAACGGAGGAAATTCTGATGTTTTCATAATAAAAGTAGACGCTAGTGGCCTGCCATTATGGTCAACACTTTTAGGAGGTAATCTGTATGACCGTGCTTATGCTGTGGAAATTGACAGTGCTGGGTTTATATATGTAGCGGGAAGGGCTGGTACTGGATTGCCCGTCACTACTTGTGCTTTACAACAGAATTTTTCAGGCGACAACAACCCAAATTCTGCATATGGGAAACAAGATGGGTTTATTACAAAGATAACACCTGATGGATCGACCATTGTTTGGTCTACTTATATTGGATGTGATGGGCGAGGGTTTGTACGGGACATCGATATTGACTCGGAAGGGAACATTTGGGCAGGCATAAGCAATGCGTCACCGAATTTTCCACATATTACAGAAAACGCCATACAAACTACTACTACAGCATCAATGAGCCCTGCATTGATAAAAATATCAGCAGATGGAACTACTTTATTATACGGAACATTTTTATCAGATGGAGTGTCAACATCAGCTGGTCCTACCACGGTAAGAGTTGATAAAAAAGACAACGTATATTTTCTATGTCATGCTTCAAAAAATAAGATCCCAGTGACAAATGGCGTATTTCAGCCCAAAGTATCTGGTAAGATAGATTTTGTAATTGCAAAGTTTGACAGAAATGGCTCGCTCCTCTATTGCAGCTTTTTGGGCGGCCCTGGTAATGAAGAAGTAGAAACGCATAGCTTGGAAATAGATACTGCTGGAAATGCAATAGTTGCTGCTTATACTTCTGCAAGTGGCTATCCAATTGTAGGAAACGTAGTCCAGACAACTTTTGGAGGAATGATAGATGGCGTCTTGACGAAAATATCATCAGATGGAAGCACTATACTCGCATCATCCTATTTAGGAGGAACTTTAGTAGACGAAATTCAAGGCATTGGTGTGGACGCTAACAACAATATATATGTTACGGGCAGAACAAGCTCAACTGATTTTCCAATTAAAACAAGTACTGCCTTTCAACCAAATTTTGGTGGTGCAAATGATGGTCACATTTCTGTCTTATCACCCGATTTATCCTCCATTTTATATGCAACATTTATCGGTGGGACTGGAAATGAAGACATCAGAACATGTCATGTAGATGAGTTCGGTAAATTGCATGCTGGGGGCAACACAGCTTCCTCTAATTTTCCAGTTTTTAACGGATTCCATTCCATCTTAACTGGTTCGCTTACAGGCACCGCTCTAATTTTTAACCCAGATATGCTTTCTCTTCCAAATACAAATTGTAGAATTAACAACGAATATAAAGATCCATGTCTAAACACTTCCGTAAATGAAATGGCAGAAGACAATAAAACACTTATTATTTATCCAAATCCTGTTACTAACAACTTGACCATTACACTACCTGATAATCAAGTTACAGAAGAGATTATTCAGATCTACAATGTTCTTGGAATATTAATGGAAGAAATAAAGATTAAGCAATCTGTAGATATTAATAGTACAGAGTATAAAGCAGGATTATATTTTATACACATTGTAAACAGATCTAATAAACTGCTTAAATTTTTAAAATTGTAGTTATACATTTACATCAGATAAACTAACACTGCTTGCGGTATTTTAAAAACAAATTTAGCAATAATAACATTTGCTAATTCAAACTATATAGGGTCATGGTAATATAATTATTATTGCCTTTATTTTTACATACACTATGCAATTTTAAGCATTAGCAGCTACCTAGTAACTGTAATATCACCAGAATATTGATCAATACCTGTTTTGCCATCTATTTGTATTTCTATATAATATACATATACACCAGGGACAACAAAATTTCCGTTCAACGTACCTTGCCAACCTAATGCAGGTTCATTGGCTGGAAAGTCTTTTTTATCAAACATCATATTTCCCCAACGATCATACACGCGCATTAGCTTCACGAGAATGTGGATGAAGGTGTCCAATTCAAGTCATATAATCCATTGTTTGGTGCAATGACATTGAGCTGTTTTTTTGTTAAATCAGTAACACGAAGATGCTTGTGTTAGAAAATGACACATTTCAAAGTTGAGTAGATCTTGAAAACCAATATTGTATAGATCTTTCTAAGCAACTTCAAGTTCTTTCAAGCGCTTTACATCCCTACCCTATTTTGCAGGTCAAATATTGAAGTGTTTGTTAAGTTTGCTTAGCCAAAATTTAGTAACTTTCAGTTCCCTTATATCTGATAGCTATAGATTTCATTTGATCTTCTATCCGATAGATAGATGGAGAAGAAAATGATGAAATCAACGTTTTACTTAGATTTACAATTATTAGTTTGGAAAAACCGATTGGGTGTCGTAGGTTTGTTGTAGAAATAAGTAAGTTATAACCAATGCTAACAGACAACACAACAATGACAAACACTTCACATAATATAGTATGACAAAAGTTTTAATTACAGGGGCGACAGGAAAT
>JBGSOH010000452.1:0-11189 GCA_041739205.1 Saprospiraceae bacterium | reverse complement strand
TAGTGCAACAGATACTAAAGTATATTAATCAAGAAATCATTTTGTTAACCTACCCGCCCAAGAGTACTATTTTATGCAAAATTTAAAAAATAGCACTTTTCAGAGGGGACTCAATGTTAAAAGGCTAATTCATTTCTTTATTCTTCGTAAACTGATGTTTGATGGCTTCATAAATGATTGGCAATATAGAGATTCCAATAATTAAAAATATAACAGTTTCAAAATTGTCCTTTACTATCGGAATATTACCAAAAAAATAACCTGTCAATGTCAATCCTATTACCCAAAGGGCGCCACCTATGATGTTGTACCTAAAAAATTGGTTGTACTCCATTCTACCAATACCAGCCACAAAAGGTGCAAAAGTCCTAACTATAGGAACAAATCTTGCAACAATGATCGTCTTAGACCCATGTTTTGCATAAAATGCTTGGGTCTGTTCGATATACTTTTCTTTGACAGGTCTATATCCTTTTATCTCCCAACTCAGCATTCTTAAACCAATGTTTTTGCCTATCCAATAATTGAGTCCGTCTCCGATCACTGCTGCCACCAATAAAGAAGCTAAAACGATCCAAAGATTGAGTTGAGCCGTTTCTCCACTATCATTGACCACACCTGCACAAAAAGCTCCCGCAGCAAATAATAAAGAATCTCCTGGTAAAAATGGCATCACTACCAATCCCGTTTCCACAAATATGATTAAAAACAAAATGATATAAACCCAAACACCATACTCACCTATCATGGTGAATAAGTGGTCATCTATATGCATAATAAAATCAAATAAACCCTTAATAATGTCGATCATATCTCTTAAATAAATTACAATTGTATATAGCTCATCTCAAAATGAACTGTAGAAAACATAAAAAACCAAAACTTACCAAATGGTTTCTTAATATTTTTTAATAAATAGAGGTATCCCAAATTGTACTATCCTAAAAAATCCTTTTATATAACCCCGTCCCTGAAAGGAGACAAAAGGAATTTTTAATGATTGAATGAATAAATGGTATACGCACTTAAAATCAAACGACAAAAGTAATACTACTCAACAGATATACAAATTTATTATGAAAATAAGGGGAAAAATTAACCTAAAACCACATCGTCAAATTGCTGACCATCCAAAACATATTGGACGAAGGCTGATTATTGTTTGATGTAAAAATATTTTCAGTGGCATCAAAATATCTTCCTTCCACTCTGAAGATGGCGTTGTCATGTACTTTATAACATAATGAAATAGATTCACTGAGAACAGAAAATTTTGGGGCTGCATCACTTAGTGGTGATATGACCAGATATTCAGGATCATCAAAGTATTCTACCCTACCCGATATAGCTAGTCGATCAGTCAATTTATATCTAGCAATGGCATTTGCTTGCCACCAATAATGATTACTCCTATTTGTACCAACCAGTTTTTGCTGATTTCCTACATAAATACAGGACGTTAAAGATAATTTCCCTTCAGGATTGTAGATATAAAAAATGTCAGAAAAATATCTTGTCCTATTCTGCGGTGCAAACGCTGATCGTTCGTCACCGATGTAAGTATTCCAATTTAAAGTATGTTTAGGATTAGGTTTGTATTCTATTTGTGTCCCTATGGATTTACCTGAATTATTATCCTTTATTTGTTGCCAACCATTGATTAGGTAAGTATAAAAAGTGAGCTTACTACTCAAGGGAACAGATAGTTTTACACCTGACAAATAGTAAGGAACATTCTCTGCAGCAAGGCTTCTTGTGTACATCAAATGATCTCGGCTAATGGCGTTTTCGTTGGTATATGGCGAACCCAAAATGCCTGCATCAAGCCAAATATCTCTTTTCTGCGAAAGCCTTACGCCCATAGATGCTTCCACCAAATGCTTCAATGTAGTAGGTTCATTGGCATAATTGGCATTCATATAGGTCCCAAATCCAGGCGCAAATCTAAGTCTAATTCCTTTGGACGCATACTTAAAATCTACAAATGCAAGATTGACATTGAATTCATTATTACTATTGCTACTCACAAAATAGGGTACGGTTTCATTTTGATTATTAAATGTATTTCCATAATAAAAATCTAGGTAGGCAGAGATCTCAATTTTTGAAATTTCTTTAGTTACAGTACTATCAGTGTTAGCCACTTCATTTAACTGCGCTGTTGATAGATGTGATACTATTAAAAATAAAACTAAACTTATGTAACGTTGCATTGGTATTCTTTTTACTTTTAACTATTTCTGACCAAATAAAACTGACAAATCTGACACCCTTTCTTTTTTGGACAAAACTACAACAATATCTTTTACAAAGATTCTAGTTTCACCTTCAGGAATGATAATTTGATTGTTTCTTTTTAATAAAATAATCCTTGAGTCCTTAGGAAGTGTCCTATCTTTATTGAGTTCTTTGATGAGTTTATTGGCTATGACGGAGTTTTGATGCACAATCATTTCCAACACTTCAAAACCATCTCCAAGATCTAAAAACTCTTTCACATTCGGGCCTAAAACGGCACGATAGAGGTATCGCCCATTAAGTCTGTAAGGACTTTCGACGGTATCAATGCCCATTTGTTCAAAGACATGTAAATAATCTTCGTTATTCACCGAGCTAACCAATCGTTTGATGCCCAATTGTTTGGCAAGCAAGATGACGAGTGCATTGATGGCATCATCATTGGTGGTGACGACTATGGCATCCGCTTTTTCGGCTTTAGCTTCTTTGAGTGCTTCGATACTAGTTGCATCCGCATGAATGACCACACAATCCATGTGAGATGCTATCCACTCGGCAGCAGCTTTGTCTTTTTCTATGACGTACACATCTTGATTGTCCTTAACGGCAGACTCGATGACATGTTTTCCGGTTTTACCAGATCCTACAATGATAATATGCATGATAAAATATTTTTAGAAAATTTAAATTACTTGTGGTTTTGTACCAAAAAATAAAACTCTACAAAGAACTAAAACAGGTATAATCTCTATCCTTCCTGCCCACATCTGTACAATATAAATGGACTCCAAAATAGGCGACATAGATGGATCTGTGATACCTGTCGAAAGCCCAACTGTGCCCTGTGCGGACGCAGACTCAAATATGGCATCGGCAAGCGAATAATCAGGACTCATAAAAAACAAGGTAGCAACAGTAGAGATAAATACGAAAAGGATATAAATCAGGGTAAAAAGTCCTGCTTTTGCCAATTCGGAATTCATTTCTGCAGGAAGCATTCGATTCCCATTAAATTTGACAGCTTTGATAGTATTCTTTGACATAAAAACCTTGCTGATGTGCCATCTTAATCCTTTCTGAATGAGTAATGCTCGGATTACTTTGATACCACCTACGGTACCACCTGCACAACCACCGACGATCATGGCACCTGCAACGATAAATAAGATCGAAATATCATCCCAAGCACCAATATTGGCAGTTTGCCATCCTGTGGTCGTCAATGCAGTAACAAATTGAAAAATACCAATTCTAAATGGTTCAGGAGTTTGATCTGCATGCCACAATAATAATGATAGGATAAGACTTCCCACAATCGCAGCAATAATCAGTGCACGAGATTGAATATCCAACCAGATTTCTGATATCTTTTTGAGAAAAATAACTCTGTATAGGAATGGCAACGAAAACCCACCAAAAAGCATCGGAAATAAATAAAGATATTCCATTTGAGCAGAATTGTAAGTAGCAATACTATCATCCAAGGTACTAAATCCGCCTGTGGACTGACCTGCCATAGCATGATTTACTGCGTCAAAAAGTGCTTCAGAGATGGGGTATTTTGGCAAAATGACTACTGTACCAATAAATAATATAATGAAAACAATCAAAGTAATGAAAGCGTAAACTTTCCATATTGCACGAGTCGTTTCTATTACATTGGAACGAAGTTTTGTACCGCTAGCTTCGGATCCATATAGAAACATAGCTCCTTGACCAGGCAATTGTTTAAAGATTGCCAATGCCATCACTATAAATCCTGCACCTCCTACCCATTGTGAAAAATGTCGATAGAAAAGTACTGTTTTGCCTACTGACGGTTCGTGATAAGCCATGCTCAAACCTGTGGTCGTAAAAGCGCTTGTACTTTCAAATAAACAATGCAGGGGATTGCGAAAATTGATCAAACTTGATTCGTATTCCATTCCTACAGGGACAAACTGTTGCATGACTTCCAAAGGGGTAATACTTGCCACTACAAAATAAGGCATGGCGCCGACCGTAATGATCATCAACCAACCCAAAGCAGCAATGACCAACGAATGTTTGTATTCTGGTTCAGCCGTATCCTTTAAGGCTTTGAATATTAAAAAACCAACCAATGATATCAAACTACCTGAAATCAAGAATCCTTCCAAAGCGTACCATTCTCCATAGATTAAGGCCACTACAGCAGGAATCATCACTACAAATCCTAAGATTATTTGCAGGCTAGCTATTTGTTTAAAGATTGTTTTATACATTTTGTAAGTTGGATTGATCTTGTATTTGAATGAGAATATTTTTTAAAGCAAGGAGTTTTTCTGTTTGTGTAGCAGTATTATCAGGATAATTAGATGGGTCAAAAGCCAAGCTTTCATCGATAAAGACTAGCAAATCTTTTAATCCTTCATTAAATATTGAGTTAGAAGTTGCTTGAAAAATGATATCTACTTTTTGTTCCAATATTTGACCACACAAAAGCTTGTTCCGCTTTTGAAGGAATAATGGATCTTGTTGTAATTGATAGATATCATGGGCCAATTGATATACTTTGACCAACTTCAATGCTGCTGATGGAGCCAATGGTAAACTATCCATGAACGATCACTATATATAACATCACAAAAACAACCACTGAAGTGATCCATACTAATTTCCATAACAAATGATTAAACGTATTTTCATCATTCACTTCATTTTTATGACTTTCTGATCGCCACCTATTCCCCAATATTTGCCACATAACGTGTGTTTTTAATTTGATAGGACAAAGGTCAGGCTTATAAAATATGTAAAAAATAAAGGATAGCTATGGAGATGTAAAGATTTTATAAAGAAGCGTTATTGGAATTGTAAACTTGTTTGCAATATCGATAAGCTACTGAAACCGATACCCTACGCCACTTTCTGTAATTATGTGCAAAGGATTGGTATAGTCTGATTCTATTTTTTTGCGCAATGTACCCACAAACACACGAAGATATTGGGTTTCAGTTTGATAGCCGATGCCCCATATTTCGCGGAGTATGTATTGATGGGTTAATACTTTTCCTTCATTTTTTGCAAATAATGCAAGTAGATTGTATTCCGTAGATGTAAGTTTGAGTAGTTCGTTGTTCTTCTTGATAATCCTACTGACAAGGTCTATTTCTAGGTCACCACAGACGATGGATTGCGTATTGACAGTAGTGATATTCCTTTTGATAGCTGACCGAATTCTAGCTAACAATTCGCCAGCTCTAAAGGGTTTGGTGAGGTAGTCTGTAGCTCCATGATCTAATGCTGTGATGATGTCCTTTTCGCCATCTAATACTGACAGCATAATGATGGGATTTTGATACCATTCTCTGAGCTCTTTTAATACTTCTTGTCCACTTTTATCGGGCAATCCTATGTCTAGCAAAACCAAATCGGGTGTGTGTGACGCGCACAAAGAAATGCCTTCATTTCCCGTAGCTGCTTGTATGACTTTATAATCATTGGATTCCAAGTTTATTTGAAGCAATTTTCGAATTTGTGGTTCGTCATCGATAATTAGAATTTGCCATTTATTCATAAGTCACAAGATTTAGTGTTGAAGATTCTGATGGCAAAACCACAGTAAACAATGCGCCACCTGATGATTGATTTTCCAAGGTAATATGTCCATTTAATGCTTCTACAAATCCTTTTACAATAGACAAACCTAATCCTGTCCCACCTGTAGCTGCACCTTTGAGTCTGTAAAATTTTTCAAAAACATATTGAATCTCGTCATTAGGAAAACCTTTACCATTGTCAGCCACCGAGATACGTATACAATCATTCAGGCAAGATGCTGCTATCCTAACGGTAGATTTAGGAGGTGTGTGTACTTGGGCATTCCTAATCAGATTGTACAATATTTGTTCGACAAACACAGCATCTACTTTTATCAAAGGGACATTTTCATCAGGATTAAAAAAGATGTTTAGCGCTTCTGAATGATGCGTTTTGTATTTTTTAATCACCGAAAATATCAAGTCATTGACATCTACCCAATCCAAAACTGGTTTTAACATGCCCGACTCTAGCCTACTCATACTCAGCAAATTCTCTACTTGTTCATTCAGTCTAAGGCTCGCGATTTTGATTTCGTCGATGAGTTCATTTTGGTGATTATTTGATGGTGGCGTAGTTTGGTTTTCCAAAATATCTACCGCTCCAATGATGGCAGCAATTGGTGTCCGCAATTCATGTGACAATGAGTTGAGCAACGTATCATATAGCTTGAGCTTATTTTCTTTTTCTTCTTTATCTCTGACCTTACGTTCTATTTCTCGAATCTTAAATGAAAGTACAGCATTGATAAATGCAATAACAAAATACATCAAAAACATCAGCACATCTTCGGGCGTACCTATATGAAATGTGCGAACAGGTGGAATAAAAAAGTAGTTCCATACCAAGGCGCTCAACAGCGCTGCAATCAAAACAGGTACAATATCAAATAACATGGCAGAAACCGACACCATCAATAACAACACCAATGCAACTACTTGATAACCAATCCATTCTTCAAATAAGTACAAGATCAGTGAAGACAATACAATCATCGTTGTACTCAAGAATACCTGCTTCTCAAGTCTATCAGTCCTAAACGAGATCACTTTCAATCTTACGATATTTAACGCAAAGATAAGGAACAAGTTATAAAGATTTTATAAAGAAAGTTGGTGCAAAATTATAAGATGTTAATAAATTCACTGAATCAATCCCAATACCTTAAATGCTTCTTTTGTAGCGCCTATTCTAATAATCGGAAACTCTTCCATATTGGTCTCAGCCTTTTCTACATTTGTGGCAAAAAAGTAAACAGCCCCTTTCGATTCGACATATCCCACAAACCAACCATTATTCATATCGTCTCTCATTCCCCAACCTGTTTTTCCACTTAAGGTATAACTTTCCGCTTTTTCTATTTGCATGATATCTTTTAAAATACTTACGGTTCTTTTTGATATCGGCAGTCTTGAAAAATATAACCTTTCTAAGAATTCAATTTGCTGCTTCTGAGAAAATTTGGATGCTCCTTCTAACCAGAAATTATCAATAGTCGACGTGTCAATGATCATACCTTTGTAATTCAATTTACCTAAATAAGTCCCCATTCTTTCTACCCCAATTTTTCTAGCTATTTCTTGGTAACAGGGTACACATGAAACTTGAAATGCTTCCTTAAATGTCAGGTCTTTTTCCCATTTTTTAAATCTTCTTTTTACGCCATTCCATGCAAAAACGACCGTATCATTTTGGACAACTCCTGTTTCCAACGCAATGATTGAATTGGGTATTTTAAAGGTAGATGCAGGAATAAATCCCGTTTTAGCCCATTCAAAATCATTGGAATAATAAGTTTTGTTTTTAACATCATAAATCAAAATTGCACCTTTGACTTGGAGACTGTCTAATATCTTGGCGAATTCAGGTTTTATTGTTTCTTTGGTCATCTCCGACTGACCATTCCCATAGAAATATACGCCAAGGATAAGCTGTATAACTAAAAATATCTTTTGCATTTGAGTCTATTAATTTTTAATGTTGCACAAAGATAATAAGAAAGTGTGACCAAAGAGAAGACCTTGATGATATAATATTAGGGTTTGATAGGTTTTATTACCAAGCACATGTCAGCCAAGTTTACCTCCTTTCCGCTCTCACAATGAAGGAAAATCATAGATAGTATGTACTTTATATTTTTTACGATATGCTTTGTTTTAAATGAAAAAGTAAATCTATCTTTATATTTGTAAAGTCTTTATTCCAACGAATTTCTATTCTTATCACACCAGTCATTAGTATCTACTTGTTACACCTTCAGACTTACATCTTTTTTGCTTCGCTGTTCAACAAAGTAAGAAATGACCTTGTAAAAATCCTTTTAGGATCCATAAAATTGTCAAAGTAATTCTAAATACCAACATCTCAATCTATAAAAACCCATTGTAACCTCTGTTTATCTTAATTTGCTTATTGAAAAATTATTTCGCAACCAACTTTTAAGCTTTCGGACTAGTTAAAATCCATTTAGGACTTATTGTGTAAGCTTTCGGACTAGTTATTAAGCCTTTAGGACTTCCTATTTAAGCTTTCAGACTAGTCAAAATCCTTTTAGGACTTCCTACTTAAGCTTTCGGACTAGTTAAAATCCATTTAGGACTTCCTGTTTAAGCTTTTGGACTAGTCATAATCCTTTTAGGACTTCCTATTTAAGCTTTTAGACTAGTTATAAAGCCTTTAGGACTGCCTGTTTAAGCTTTTGGACTAGTTATAAAGCTTTTAGGACTTCCTGTGTAAGCTTTAGGACTAGTTAAAATCCTTTTATGACTTACTATTTAAGCTTCCGCATTATTGCAAAAGACCTTAAGGCTTCTCAGAAAGCTTTCGGGCATGGTTGCAGAGGCTTTGTGACTTAGTAGATGATCTTTCTCATTACTCAGTTAGGCTTTATTAATTTCACTTATGAATATGAGATAGATGTTTTAGGATCAAATAATTGTTAAAAAGTCTTAGCGTTTTGACATTGAGTTTAGGTATCCCAAAATTGATCTTGAGTGATGTACATATCATAAATGATTGCCATTCTTTAAAAACGCGCTTACCTTAGGTTTGTATTAAGTCTATGTATCCTATTCATAATACTTCTATAAAACCGAAAAAGAAACTAATTTATATTTTTGTTCTAGATCCAATAATAAAAGACAATTTAAATGCAAAAAATTAGAATCAGTACAGTTTTATTCCTTCTCGAATTTTTTAAACCACCATTTTCTTGTATTTTTGGCCCATAAGAGATATATAAACCAACTGTTTACCATGATCACATTGACAAGAACAAATTCAGAAAATGAAGATTTCCTTACATTAGTCAAACATCTTGATAAGGAACTAGCTATCAGAGATGGATCGGATCACGCTTTTTATGCCCAATTCAATAAAGTCGATCATATAAAATATGTGGTCATAGCTTATAAAAATAATCTAGCAATTGGCTGTGGGGCTATAAAAGCGTACGATGAAAAAACCATGGAAGTAAAAAGAATGTATGTCCTTGAATCTTTTCGTGGGCTCGGTGTAGCGTCTCTGATTTTGAATGATTTAGAAACTTGGAGTGCTTCTTTAGGTATGGAATTTTGTGTATTGGAAACTGGTCTACAACAACCTGAAGCCATCCAACTATATACTAAAAACGATTATAAAATCATACCTAATTATGGACAGTATCAAGGTGTATCGAATAGTGTTTGTTTTCAAAAATCTCTTTTAAAACTATCAGAATAAAACAAAAAGATATTTTAAATTATCAAAATGACATGCACGATAAACATTTATTTTGTCGTTCAAACGACTTAAATTTTTAGTTTCTTCTCACAAAACATATTTGATTACCCTTACTTTTACTTCATCAAAAAACATATGATTTGAAAGTCATAAAAATTCATTGAAAAGTAGATTTTACTCCCAAATAATTAACAAATATGAACAGATTCCTATACACATTATTATTTTCAAGTCTTTGTCTTTTCGCATCAAGTCAACAAAACCACTACTTTTTGGATAATGCCAGATGGGTTTATCAAACTGAAAAAAGTAATGAACCTGGGCAAATTAATAATTATTTGGGATTGGAAGAAAATACCATACTTGGAGATACGATTTTGAATGGTGTGGAATATAAAAAACTATATAAAAGATTTAAGCATACTAATACGGTCATGCCGCCTTTTCCCAATCAAGGTTCTACCACTATCACGTATGAAAGTAAGGGTCCAATGTTTATCAGATATGAAGATTTAGAGAACAAGGTATATTTCAGGGAAAAAGCAGATACTTCGGAAGTGGTGATTTATGATTTTAATCTTGAATTAGGTGATACCATCGCCTTGAGATCTGAATATTATAATAGTAATACTGTAAAACGTTTAGACACCATCTCTGTATTAGGAATTAATCAAACTATATTAGTCCTAGACACCTTATTTACACCTATACGAAATGGAATTATCAATGGAGTAGGAAGTCTGAATGGGCTTACTTATTTCCAACCAAGATTTGAAGCTTTAAGTGGATGCATAATGATGACTGATTTAGTTTGTTTTGAATATAACAACAATACTTTTAGGTCACTTTGGGCAGAACAAAATCAACTACCTTGTCCATCTTTATCTGAATTTATATCTAACTCAAAAGATGTCGTTATTGAACCTATCACTATTTTTCCCAACCCAAATTATGGAACATTCCACATTCAAATCCCTGAAACTTATATTGGTTCTTTGTGTACAATTTTCAACCCAAATGGACAAAAAGTAAATTCTATTATTTTACAAGAAAATCACACTACATTTTACCTTAACACTAAAGGATTACATTACTATTTGGTAGGAAACCGCCATGATAACATGATTTCTGGCAAAGTGCTGATATTAGAATAGTTCGGTTCGTTTGGATCATCCATCATGCTGATTGCTAAATTATTTGTCTTTCAGATTGCTTGGTTCGTATAGATCGTACGAGATTCTGAAAACAGATTAATTGCCATTAAATCATATAATTACCACTTCTACACTTCCTTAATCCAATTTTAATTCCTTCAAAACGCATCAACATAAGTGAAGGTTATGACCATCTATTTAAAGAATCTATAAAATTCTAGATCAACAAGTATAAGGAGTTTCACGTAAATAGAATTAATCTAAATAATTAAATCTTATTTAGACTTAATATAAATAATTAACATTACCTTTGCAATATTAATTTATAAAACAAACAATAAGTCATGCAAAATCATCAAATTTCATTAAAAGATGCCACAAGCGTCAAGCATAAGTTAGCAGAAAAAATGCCTTTTAATGTAAAAATGTTTAGAGGTCAATTATCCAAAAAAGACTATCTTAATTACCTTCAACAACAACTAGCAATATTCGAAACTATAGAAAATATTGGTATAC
>JBGSOH010000421.1:0-4769 GCA_041739205.1 Saprospiraceae bacterium | reverse complement strand
TCATGATTAAGCTTGGCGAAAGGGACACTAAAGGACGATATCTACGTATCAAGGGCTGCTCCCCTTCAACCGCCAAGTTATAAATTATTCGTTTATCTTTTGCCTTTTTTAATTAAAATGCAAACATATAAGGGTCAGGGTGAAAAATGTTTGATTATCAATATTCGAGTGTTTGGGGAGTGGACTCAATCATTAAAAAAATGCATAAAATAATCATCATATCAATATTACTAAGTTTTTCGATGGATGCATTCGGACAACAAATAGAAGAAATAAACTTGACAGGCTGCCGTTAGCAACCATTACAGAAGTTTTAATTAACATTTTTTACTAAATCAACATTCGAATATGAAATATCCATTAATCATCTTGTTTGTCCTGACCATACAACCATTATTTAGTCAGGGAAATCCCCTAAGTGACGACTATAAAAAAGAAACCATTGGAAAACTATCCTTGTTAATACAGGACTTTTACATATATCCTGATGTCGCAAAGAAAACGAGCGAACATCTATATAAACAATATGAAGCTGGGTATTTTGATCAATGTAAAGACAACGAAACATTTGCGACCGTCCTTACAGCGTTAGTACAAACTGTGAATAAGGATAAGCATATGAAGATAATGTCAAATGCATCATATATAGCTCCTGAGAATACCCTAGAAGCAAAAGCAGCGCATCGAATGGGGCAAATTAATAATTACAGAAGCATAAATCACGGCTTTAAAGAATTGAAGATGTTGGAAGGAAATGTGGCCTATCTGGATTTAAGGATGTTTGCTCCTATGGACAGAGCAAAAGAAATGGTAGATGCCTATATGAAATTGTTGTCGCTGTCTGATGCTGTAATAATTGATTTAACGCACAATGGTGGAGGGGAGCCATCCATGGTTCAGTATCTTTGCAGCTATTTCTTTGATAAAAAACTACACTTAAATAGTCTTTATTATCGAGAGGGAGATAGAACGCAAGAATATTGGACTTTAGAAGAAGTAGGCGGTAAAAAATTGGTCGAAATACCTTTATTCATCATGATAGGTGAGGAAACATTCTCAGGAGCTGAAGAATTTGCCTATAATATGCAGACCCAGAAAAGAGCAACCTTAATAGGACAAACGTCTGCAGGAGGGGCGAATCCAGGAGGGACAAGAGGAATTAATGAGCATTTGTCTGTTTTTATACCAACAGGAAGGGCCATTAATCCAATTACTAACACCAATTGGGAAGGAGTAGGTGTCCAACCAGAAATCCAAACTAAAAAAGAAGAAACATTAGAACACGTGTGTATACTAGCCCAAAAAGCGGCAGATCTTCTGAGAAAAAGTAAACTTGAAACGTATATTCAATTGCAGCAAAACCTGAATCAACATCTTGAACATTATGTGCAAGGAGAAACAGAAATGAATATCAGCACCAGTATAAAAAACTTAGTGGATTCTGGTCTTTTTGGCGAATGGGATATCAACACGTTAGGTTATCAATACTTGATGGAAATGAATAAACCAGAAATAGGTTTATGTATTTTAAAATCAAATACCCTTCATTTTCCTAAATCTCCCAATGTATTTGATAGCTATGGAGAAGCTTTAAAAATAAATGGAGATTTAACGTCCGCATTAGAAAGTTATCAAAAAGCCGTAGATATAGCAACAGAAAACAATGACCAAAATCTTACTTATTACAAAGAGGCGCTTCAAAAGATTAAAGATGAATTGAACTCGGGTAAGTAACCTATATTTGTAAAGTAGAAGTTCATCATTTGCATGACGTTCACGTCGGCAAAACGCAAACTTGAATCATGTCCAAAACATCTAACAACAATAATAAAACAAACCATATGATAAACATCGAAAGTAAGAAAGTATCCATCGTAAGATATCTAATGTTAATTATGTTCTCATTTCAATTGTCTTCATGCAGCGGACAAGGAAAAGAAAAATCTGCCAATGACCCCGTAGAAATAGTGACAAAGAATCCATTGATATTTAAGAATAATACAACTTTCCCACAGCTTCACACCAATCTCAATGGAATGGTTACAGAGTTTGTAAGGTCTATGTATCAAGATAAGAAAGGGAACTATTGGTTTGGAACAAATGGGGATGGGATTATACGCTACGATGGTAAAACACTTGAAAAAATCACCATTGCAGGAATCATTCCACATCCAAGAATTACAGGAATAATTGAAGATAAATCAGGAAATATATGGTTTGGAACTGATGGACTCATAAAATATGATGGTGAGAAATTTACTACATACTCAAAGAAAGATGGCCTGCCGGATGGTGAAATTTTTGGATTGACAATTGACAAAAGTGGTCTTATGTGGATTGGATCAACGGCTGGAATTAGTCTTTTTGATGGCAAAAAGTTTACACCTTTTTTATTGCCAGATATAAAAGTTGAAGATTTTAAACCAAGGCTTTCTGATAAATTGGTGTTTAATATTATGGAAGACAAAAGTGGAACGATGTGGTTTGCCACCGATGGAAATGGAATTTTTAAATACAAGAACGGGAAGTTTACCCATTTGACATCTAAAAATGGACTTACAGATGATAATGCCAGTTTTTATGAAGATAAAAAAGGAAATATTTGGATTGGAACATTGTTTGGAGGAGTAAGTAAATTTGATGGAGCTACTTTCACCAATTTTACAAAAGATGGCATTATACAAGGAGAGGAAGCCGGTGGTTTTTTGGAAGATAGAAAAGGAAACATATGGTTTACTGCAGAAAATGTCGGAGTATACAAATATGATGGTTCCAAATTCACCCTATACACAACTAAAAACGGATTAACTGCAAATCTTGTGCTTAGCATCTATGAAGATAACAAAGGTCAACTTTGGTTCGGTACTTGGCAAGGCCTTTGCATTTTTGATGGTGAAAAATTTGTGAATGCTAATAACAAGGAAGCTTGGACGATGTAAAGGGAGAGATGCAAAAGTAAGGACATAAAAAATCATTTGAATCTAGTTAAATGATAATCAACCGTTTTTTACGTTAATCTTTATATTTTTTAAAAAAAAAAGGCACAAAAATTCTGGTTTTTCAGTTATTTATTTTAAGAATTTGTAATAACCCCGAAGGGGTGTAATGATAGTAACCACGGATGTAAATCCGTGGTACAAGTGGAAAGGGAATACGATTTTGGCGCTATTTTTGCCTGAAAGTTGCAAAAATCGTGACAAAATTGGTTTTATAATTTTAAATAAAACAAAAAATGGTAAAGTTAGGATACACAATTTTATATGTAGCAGATGTCACTAAATCGATTGAATTTTATGAATCTGCATTTGGGTTTCAAAGAAAATTTATATCACCTGAAAATGATTATGGTGAACTTCTTACAGGTGAAACCACAATTTCGTTTGCTTCCCTAGAATTAGCTAACTCAAACTTGCGTAGTGGATTTGTAGTCAGTAAACAAACCAACAAACCTTTTGGGATAGAACTAGGATTGGTAACAGAAAATGTACTTCAAGTTATGGAAAAAGCCATAGAACTAGGTGCAATCATCGTTGAAGAACCGAAAGAAAAACCATGGGGCCAAACTGTAGGCTATATCCAGGATGTAGATGGCTTTTTATTAGAAATTTGTACGCCTGTGAACTAGTAAATGTAGGGGCAAGAGAGATAAACAATAGTTTGATGGAAGAAGTAATTTAAAAACATTACCGTTACTAATCAGTTGTTTAACTTTATCATCTAGTAACTCCCAAATCTCTTACCTTATACAAATGTCCAAAATACTAAGTTCAAATCATTTAGATCCTTAATGGATATCAAGTGTTTTAAGCGGTAATCAGATGGAATCATTATTCTTTTAGGTAAATATACCTACAAAACGGGCTTAACTACCTTGAAAAAACACCCAAGTATGCCCAAAACGGAGTCAAAATAACCCTATTTTTGCCCTTAAATACCACTCCAATTTGTAGGTAATTATCCAGCATCCAGATTTGGAGCTGAAAAATGGAAGTGGGTTTCAATTTTTAAATATTGGGCAACGGGTTTTGTAAGTATCCGTCAACTACAAAATATTGGGCAAAGCGTTTTGTAAGTATCCGTCAAGCAAAAAATCCTAGTAGCCGCTGAAGGCGGTAACTTATCCACCATTAAATATACCCTGACGCGCATGTAGGCAAAGTTTCCAGCTAATATAATTTGGCACCCCAAAATGGAGCCTAATATAATTGGGTATTTATGATGATTTTCTGTCAAGCTATAGTTGAGTGGTAGGATAGCGGAGTGTAAAGTTTGACGCTAATTGAAGAGATTTGGAGTAGGTTAGGGGAGTTTACTGATTGTCAACTTAGAAAAACAATATTTTCGTCTATCACTAACTTAACTATCAATTTATTCGATTCTTTTCGCTCATGAAGCTTAAAGAGTGATTTAGAAGAAAATTATGAATTTTAAGCATTGGGAACATTTTTTAGTATTAGTATGGAAAGTTCAAAAGTGAGTTGTAGGTTTGTTGTGGAAATATGTAACTTGATGGTTATTATAACATACAGCAATCATGCCAGTATTAGTTCATCTCGCTGACGAAAAAGAAGCGACCAGCATAAGAAAAAACGGGATTAAAATAGGAAAACACCGACAAGGTATTTACTGCATGCCTATATTACAAAATTTTTATGTTTCTCATCAATGGCTTAGAGAATTGAAAAGAAGTGGTGTGAGAACTTATGTTGGTGTTTATTTCAAGCTTGATATTAATGAACTTGTTTATGCAGGAAAATACAATCAAGAAC
>JBGSOH010000378.1:0-13081 GCA_041739205.1 Saprospiraceae bacterium | reverse complement strand
ATCAAAATAACTCTGCTGTACCACATAGTGCAACAGATACTAAAGTATATTAATCAAGAAATCATTTTGTTAACCTACCCGCCCAAGAGTACTATTTTATGCAAAATTTAAAAAATAGCACTTTTCAGAGGGGACTCAAGGGTAGAGTCTAAGTAGATCCACCTTACCTACAGGAAAGGTTTTGTTTTTTTGCAAAGAAACACCCAATAATGAACCAGCAGCCAGTACATAATATTCTGGTGCGTTTTCATTAAAATATTTTAATGCCGTCAATCCCTTTTCTGCTTCTTGTATCTCATCCAAAATGATCAAAGTTGATGCTGGACTTATAGAAATACCTGTTTCTATTTCAAAAACTAATAATATCCTTTGAATATCAAAGTCATCTTTAAAAATGGATTGTAAGCGAACACTACTTTCAAAGTTGATGTAAACAACTTGCTGAAAATGTGCTTCACCAAATTCCTTCATAACCCAAGTCTTACCCACTTGTCTTGCCCCTTGGATGATCAAGGGTTTGCGGTTATTCGAAGATTTCCATTTTTCTAAATCCTTTAATATTAATCGTTGCATTTTTATCCAATTTATTGATAATCACAACAAAGATAGTAGCTTTCCTTCAAATAAATGTAACACATCACACTTATTCATTTGAAAAAATGTATTTAATTACACTTATTCCCTTTAAAAAATGTAATTCAAGATATTATTTATCTTAAAACCACAACAGATTACAACAAAAGACACGCTTGTATTTAAATGCTTCTTTAGTTCTTACCCCAAAACCAACCCAATAGGGCAATGGTCTGATCCCATTTCTTGGTCGAGAATAAATGCTTCTTTGATGTTTTCATTCATTCTTTCATCTACTAGGAAATAATCTATTCTCCAACCCAAATTCTTAGGTCGTGCCCCAAATCTTACACTCCAAAACGAATATTGCACCTTCTCAGGATGAACAAATCTAAACGAATCTGTAAAACCCTTAGATAATATTAGGGTCATACCATCGATTTCTACTTGGGTGTAGCCCGATGTTTTATTATAATTTTCTTTGGGTCTTGCCAGGTCAATGGCCTGATGTGCTACATTAAAATCTCCTGTGACTATCACATTTTTTTTGCCTCTGAGTGATGATAAATGTTGTGCAAATGCTGTGTCCCACTCCGCTCTATATTCTAATCTTTTTAGACCATCGCCACTATTAGGCACATAGACATTTACAAGATAAAAATTGTCGTACTCGGTTGTAAGCACCCTTCCTTCATTGTCATGCTCTAATATTCCAATATCATACATTACGGACAATGGTGGTTGCTTCGAAATGGTGCAAACACCTGAATATCCCTTTTTCTCTGCAGAATTGCTGTGAACGTGGTAACCTTCGAGACTTGATAAGGCTTCAGCTACTTGGTCGTCTTGTGCTTTTGTCTCCTGAAGACAGAAGATATCCGCATCCATCTCGTCAAATTGTTTTAAGAACTCTTTTCCAACTGCTGCTCTAACGCCATTTACATTCCAAGAGATAAGTTTCATGATTTTTATATTTTGCTAATTTGTTGAATTTTGGATTTGAGAATTTTATCCGTTGGATGTCTTAGAGCCATCCGACGGACTAACCTAATACGTGGGATCATACATCATATTTTTGATATACATTCTCATGTTTTTTGGTGGTTCAATCGTTGCTAAACCTATATCAAATAAGTGATTTGATACGGAAACGGCTATTTCGAAAGATATGTTTCTCAATGATGTCAATTTTGGATATAGCGTGCCATTTTCTAGATCAGAATGGTTTATTTGTCTAGCTAGTTCTCCCGCAGCAACCAAAAAAACCGAGTCAGGCAAATATTTGGCTTCTACAGCAATTGCTGCCAATCCGACTCCTGGAAAGATATACACATTATTTCCTTGACCTGGTACAAACCTTTTGTCTTCATATTCCACAGGATCAAATGGACTACCGCTAGCAAATACTGCCTTACCTTTGCTCCAAGTGTATGCTTCTTCTGCTGTACACTCGGCTTTTGAGGTAGGATTAGACAGTGCAAAAACCACTGGTCGTTCATTGATTTCTGACATGATTTCGATGACTTCTTGGGTAAAAGTCCCATATGCGCCTGATGCACCAATAAGTACATCTGGTTTTAGTTCCTTCATTGCATCGATAAATGACATAGCTTCATGCTCATGTGCATATGGTATGTTGTGTGACATCAGATCCGTTCTTGACTGTACCAAAAGACCATTAATATCTGCAAACCATAATCTTTGGAGCCCTTCTTCTTCAGTAAGACCTTCATGGATATATGCTTTTACCAGTAGATCTGCAATACCCGTGGCCGCTGAACCAGCACCAAGAAACATAACCTTCAGGTCTTTAAATACTTTGCCCGTTATTTTTAGTGAAGTCAAAATTCCTGCAAAGGCAACAGCTGCTGTACCTTGAATATCGTCATTGAAACACAAGACTTTTTCCTGATACTTTTCTAGAATTTTATAAGCATTAGGTGTCACAAAGTCTTCAAACTGTATAAGTGCTTTTGGGTATTTCTTTTGAACAGCCATGACAAATTCATCGATGATTTCATCGTATTCCTTGCCTTCGAGTCTTTTGTGTGGATATCCGAGATACATCAATTCTTCAAGAAGTTCCTCATTATTAGTACCCATATCGAGCATAATTGGCATACAGTATTCTGGTCTGATGCCCGCTCCTGCGATGTATAAAGATAATTTACCTATAGGAATGCCCATACCATTACAACCCAAATCTCCCAATCCTAGTATTCGTGATCCATCTGTCACTACGATGACCCTGACATCTTCTTCTGGCCAATTGTCTAGCAAAAGGTCAATATCTCCTTTGTCTTCAGGCGTAATATAAAATCCTTTATCTATTCTATATATGTGCGAAAATTGAAGACACACTTCTCCTACAGTTGGCGTGTAAATGATAGGAAGTAATTCAGGAAGATAGTCGATGACCGTTCGGTAAAATAATCTTTCGTTTCTATCCTGAAGTGCTGACAGAAATATATACTTTTCAATATTTGATTCTTTTTTCCGAATGTTTTCAATGACCCTTAGTTTCTGTATTTCTTGAGACGATATGGTATATGGTAAGAGTCCTCGTAGTCCCCTTTGACTTCTTTCTTCTGCTGTAAATGCAGTAGATTTACTTGTTTTTCTATCTTTAAGAATATCCACTCCCTTCTTGTCCATGACAAATATTATTTTTAAAAGACCGCAAATGTCTCATTATTTCAAACAAACTACGTACCAAAGTGTTGAATTTTATCTTTTTTGTAATGTCATTGTTCAATATTATGATTTCTTGATTGCTCGTTTACAATTGATTAGTATCTTTGCACCATGTTTCCAAAATATAATGTAATTGTTGTAGGTGCAGGTCATGCAGGCTGTGAAGCTGCCGTCGCTGCTGCCAATCTAGGCTCGAAAGTGCTTTTAGTGACTATGAATATGAATACCATAGCTCAGATGTCATGTAATCCTGCCATGGGTGGTGTCGCCAAAGGTCAGATAGTGCGTGAAGTAGATGCGCTGGGTGGATATTCAGGTATCGTTACAGATCATTCTATGGTTCAGTTTCGTATGCTCAATATGTCCAAGGGTCCTGCGATGTGGAGTCCACGTGCCCAGAATGACAGGATGATGTTTGCTGCCAAATGGCGCCAAATGTTAGAAGAACATCCAAATATTGATTTCTGGCAAGAAACGGTTCCTAGTCTTATCGTCAAAAATGGCGTATGCAAAGGTATTGTGACAGGTCTAGGACTAGAGATAACTTCAGATGCCGTCGTCTTAACGAATGGAACTTTTCTGAATGGATTAATTCACATCGGTGAAAAACAATTTGGCGGTGGACGCGCAGGAGAAAAATCTGCTACCGGTATAACAGAGCAATTGCTGACCCTAGGATTTGAGTCAGGTAGAATGAAGACTGGTACGCCACCACGTATTGATGGTAGATCTCTTGATTATACCAAGATGGAAGTGCAAGATGGAGATGCCAAAATAGGTAAATTTTCATACTCTGATACACCGACGATCGCAAAACAACTTCCATGTCACGTCACTTATACTAGTGAAGAAGTACATGAAACATTAAAAGAAGGTTTTGATAGGTCGCCCATGTTTAATGGTCGTATCCAAGGATTAGGTCCAAGGTATTGCCCATCTATCGAAGATAAAATAAATAGGTTTGCCGATAAAGACAGGCATCAACTATTTGTAGAGCCAGAAGGATGGGACACTTGTGAGATTTATGTAAATGGATTCTCATCTTCGCTTCCAGAAGACGTACAATACAAAGCACTCAAAAAAGTACCTGGTTTTGAAAACATGAAGATGTTCAGACCTGGTTATGCTATTGAGTACGATTACTTTCCGCCTACGCAGCTCAACATGAGTTTGGAAACGAAGTTAGTCAAAAATCTGTTTTTTGCAGGACAAATAAATGGGACGACTGGCTATGAAGAAGCTGCTTGTCAAGGGTTAATGGCTGGTATCAATGCACACCAAGCTATCAATGAACTCGAACCATTTATCCTTAAAAGATCAGAAGCTTACATAGGAGTTCTTATAGATGATCTTGTAAATAAAGGTACGAATGAGCCTTACAGAATGTTTACATCTCGGGCTGAATACAGGATATTGCTCCGTCAAGATAATGCAGATATCAGACTTACTCCGCTAGCCCATAAACTTGGCATGATGAATATGGATGAAAGGCTTGATAGGGTAAACGCAAAAATAGAAAATGCAAAAGTCATAGAGCGGTATTTTGACGATACGAGTGTAGATCCTGAGCTTATCAATGGTTTTTTTGAAACCATTGATTCATCTCCGTTAAAACAAAAAGTGAAGGCCAAAAGTGTCTTGAGTCGCCCAAATGTTGGCATGGAAGATATCAGAAGAGAGTTGACCGAAATCGATACATTTCTTTCGCAATATGATGACGAGACCGTAACTATTGCCGAAGTCTCGATGAAATATGAAGGTTATATCCGCAAAGAACAAGAAATGGTGGACAAGATGGACAGACTTGAATCCCTGAAACTTGCAGAAGGTTTTGATTATAAGGCGATCAAATCTCTTTCAATCGAAGCACGTGAAAAACTGAACACTATCCGACCTCGGACGATAGGCCAAGCAAGTCGCATAAGTGGTGTATCTCCTTCAGATATTTCCGTTTTATTGGTCCACATAGGTAGATAATCGGGATGAAGTATAATTTTTGTTGCCCCAAATGTCAAAATACGGAGATCGCCATTGTAGAAGGTGGAGCATTCAAAGGTAATATTTACAACACTTTAAGTTATGGTTTGACAACGATATATCTCACTCGATATGTGTGTACGACTTGTGGATTTACTGAAAACTATATTGACGACCCGAAGAGCCTTCAGAAGATAAAAGAAAAATTCATAAAGCCTGAAGATGGAAGTTCTGAATTTGTGTAAACGAAAAATTGTTGGATAATTAGATTGTTCCGATCCGTACTATTAGACTTTTCTAACTGTAGGATATCTTAATGTTTTCTAAAAGCGTCGCCAGCTACAGAATATATGATATAATTTTCTGATATTTGCGGTTTAAAATATTTTACACCTTGGGTTTATTACAAAACAAACGAATAATGTCATCTGCAAAAATCTTTAGTACCATCATATTTAGCTTTTTACTATTTGCTAATGGTATAGGACAAGTGACCAATAATGAAAAAGTAAAAGCATTAAACAATTATGTCAACTTTTCGAATGAAAGTACCCATGGACTTTTAATTGTGCATAGATTACTGGAAAATTTTAATAAAAATATAAATAAGTTTGTGGACTTACCGGACCAACAAATCAATTTTTATTCTAACAAAGACTTACCACAAGATATCTTTGAAGATCCTGAAAATTGGTTTTACGAAACATCTCCAAATAAGTGGTACACAAAAGCAACCACAGGAGAAAATATATTACCAGCAGCAACTCAAACAAAACTAAGTATCATTGCGGGTGATATGCAATCTATCACCGGAAAAGTCAATAAGCTAAGATTTGAACTTGAAGAACAAATAAAAGTATTAGACCTTACCAAAAGAGAAAACCTTAGTTTAGTATATGATAAGCTTGAAGAAGGTGTCAAATTGTACAAAGATTTTTATACAAAACAACTTGCTTTAGAATCAGAAATTGAAACCTATGTAAAAACAATTCCTATTACAGCAGAAGAAATACAGTTTCCTGAAGTCATTGCTGCCATAAGAGGATTGTATAAAACCACAAGAGCTTCACTTCATGCACTTTATAATAAAGATGATGATAATTATACAGCATTAATCTCAGCTCAAAGAAGTGCTTTGGAAAAATTTAATGGTATAGATCTTGCATCTTACAATAGTACAAGATTGATCAATAGCCGTGTGCAGATGTATTGGAATAATATTAAGAGACAATCCAATGAAGCTTTATTAACAGAGCAGGCATTTGCTGAATCTGAGACGATACCAGAAGAGTACAAACTCTACGATAAATATTACTACTACTATAACATTTCTGCTATAAACAAATTTAATAGGTATGGAAATGGTATCGTTTTTGAGAAAAACAGAATCATTGAATACTTAGGTGTACCTGTTGTTAGATTTTTTGAAATGCCTCATTATTTTAAGGTGATTTATCCTAAGATGCTTGATAAAACTGAATTCCTCGCTGCATCTGACCCAGTCATTACAGAGTTACCTAAAGTAGTGAAAGGTAGAAGCGTTGTCCTTGCAACTAGAACTATTAAAGTCGATAGCACCGTTGTAAATTTTAATGTTTATGACCACAAAATTATTGATGGAGATGTAGTTTCATTGAGTTTTAATGGAGATTGGATTGTTGAAAAGCTTAAAATTACAGAGAAACCTTTCAAATTCACATTAAAAATGAATGAAACTGGTAAAAACTTCCTTCTACTTCACGCAGAAGATATGGGTAGAAACCCACCAGCGACTATAGCTCTTTCTTACTTAATGAATGGTAAAAAGGAACTAATAATCCTAAATTCAGACACTGTAAAAAGTGAGATTATTGAGATTATAGTGGATAAAGGAAATTAATTCCAAATATTAGTTCTCAGTATCAACACCAATCCGAAAGTAATCAATATTATACCTGCCAATTTTCCAAACAGGACGATATGATTGTGTTTTAGCTTCTTTCTTATTAGTTTAGCTAAAACTACTTTTAAAGAGTCAGTGACTATTATGGTAAACATGATGCTACCAAATAACAATGTCGCATCCGGTCCGTCTATTTTTTTACCGATTACATAAGTCGTCATGACACCTATCCAGAATACAAAAGTAAATGGGTTGAAAAAGTTGACTGCAAAACCTTTTGTCCAATAGCCCGCATAAGATTTGGCATTAAAAGCTGGTATCTTTTCGTCAAGTTTCGGTTTTTTTACTAGAGATATGACTCCAAATATTATCAAAATCAAGCCACCTATCCATCCCATCCAATGGTGAAAAGATTTGTTTTGGGCTATCTCATCTATTTCCTTAATAAAAAAATAAGCGGTGACTATGACTAAAACGTCACTTATCCAAATACCTGTCCCTACTGATAGTCCTGCTCTGACACCTCGTTGGATTCCTGTTTGTGTTAATGCCACAAAGATGGGACCAAGCAAGATAGCAAGCGTCAGGCCAAGTAACAAGCCATCTAAAATGAGATTCATCGATTGATTTTAAAGCCTGAAGACTTAGTCATGGATGCCAGCCGATTGTTTTTCTCTGCGTACTAGGGCATTTTCTCTAGATGCAAAGTATTCCTTTCTGTTTTTGACAATATCAACAGCAGCATGAATGGCTTGAATCATAGATGACTCATCTGCTTCATTATTTCCAGCAATATCATAAGCTGTTCCGTGGTCAGGCGAAGTGCGGATGAATGATAAACCTGCAGTAACATTGGTACCATTTCCAAAAGACAATGACTTAAACGGAATTAATCCTTGGTCATGATACATTGCCAGTACTGCATCGCTTTTTTTCCAAAGACTACTGCCAAAAAAGCCGTCAGCCGGATACGGACCCGCTGCGATAATTCCTTGTTTTTTAGCTTCAATGATAGCTGGTCTGATGATTTTTTCTTCTTCATCTCCAATCACTGAGTCATCAGATGCATGTGGATTTAAACCCAAGACACTAATAACAGGTCTTTCTAAATCAAAATCTTCTATCAATGTTTTATTTAAAATCTTGAGCTTTTCAATGATTAGCTCCTTAGTAATCGTTTTAGAAACTTGCGATAATGGCACATGATTGGTCACCAATGCCACTTTAAGTGCATCGCTTACCATTAGCATTAAGCTTTGTTTTGCTTCATCGCTGTGTGTAAAATATTCCGTATGTCCAGGAAATGGAAAGTTAGCTAATTGCATTGCATACTTATTGATAGGAGCGGTCACTATCGCATCAATGCTTCCATCTTTGATATCTTGGAGTGCTCTATCTAATGCTATGTATGCATATTTTCCACCTTCAGCAGTGGCTTTACCAAGTGTTATATTGATATTTTCATCCCAACAATTGACAAGGTTTATTTTATTTGCAATAGCTTGTTTACCACTTGTGATAGAGTGGAAACTTACTGCACTATCTTTTACTATATTTTTGTGATAAGACATTACTTTATAAGACCCATAAATCACTGGCGTAAAAGATTTTAATATTCGAGCGTCTGAAAGCGCTTTTATAATTATTTCGGGGCTTATTCCATTTATATCTCCGATTGTTATTCCTATTTTCATTATGATAACTTACTATTTATTTAAATTTCTTTATTTTCAAATGACTGCCAAAGGTAATAAAAAGTCATTAGTCGCTCTTATTTATTTTTTGAAACGCTGTATTTTGACCTATAATAACATAAAATAAAACGACTTCTTTGATCAACTTATCATCACATTGACCATTGCTTTCCTTATAAAATCTTACTTTTGCAGTTATATTGTATAGATTTTATAAATACATTACTTCTTATGGAATACCAAATGATAAAGACGGAGCAGAAAGCACTTGACATCAATCTTAATGATCCGATTTATGGTACTTTTGCAGAGATAGGCGCTGGTCAGGAAGTGGCGCGTAACTTCTTTCAAGCTGGGGCTGCTGCAGGGACTATTGCAAAAACGATGTCCGCATATGACAAAACCTACTCTGATGCAATATATGGTGTGGAACCTTCGAATAGATATGTCAGCGAAAATCGTCTTTACAAGATGCTAGATCATGAATGGAGCCTTATGGAAGAAAGACTTAGTGAGTCTAGACCTGATGCTACCTTTTTTGTTTTTGCGGATACGGTTCAAGCAATAAATTATACAAGAACTATCAAAGGAAATGGCTGGTTAGGTCTAAGGTTTAGGCTTATACCTGGTGGACCTGTAAACGATATGGTACTACATGTAAAATTGTTAGATACCAATAATAGATTGCAGCAAGAAGCCATCGGTGTACTTGGTGTAAATATGATTTATGCCATTTTTTACTATAATGATGATCCTGAAAAAATGGTCAGATCTCTAGTCGATAATATCAAAGACCGTGTATCAATAGACCTACTCAGAATAAATGGGGAGGACTTTAACTTCTTTGATAAAAGATTGATATCCTTATATTTAGTCAAGCACAAGCTTACTTCTGTTACGATGTTTGATGTACATAACAATAGCATTCATGCTTCAGAATTTTTATATCGTGAATCTTTAATGGTTATCAGAGGAAATTTCAGACCACCCACTATTGTAACGCAGGATGTAATAGATTCGAGTTATCGACAATTCAAGTCAGAAACAAATCTTCCTGATGACAAGCTCAATTTGATGATGGAAATGACAATGGAATATCTCAAAGGGGAAAATGCTGCGATTGATGAAAAAGATTTTCTAGATCGCGCGGACATGTTGAGTATATTGGGTCACAATGTATTACTTTCAGATTGTGACAACCATCAGATGCTCATCAATTACTTGAGTGATTACAAAATTGCAAACCTTGGATTGGTCATTGGTGCTAGGGAGCTTCAAAAAATTATCACTGATAAATACAACAATAATCAAGATGGTAGATTGCTCGTTGCCTTTGGCGAATTATTCAGTCAGAACATTAAAATATATGCTTATCCTGCTCAAAATGAAATGAGTAAGGAGATAATGACGGCCCAAAACATGGAAGTACCTGAAGGTATCAAGTTTTTATACCAATATCTACTAGACAGCAAACAAATTGTGCCTGTTAATGCCTTCAATAAGGATATTCTTCATATTTATCCTTTTAATGTCTTACAAGATATTCAAGAAAACAAAGCTGGTTGGGAAAGCAATGTACCTGATGTTTTGGTAGAAATGATTAAAGAAAAGGGATTGTTTGGATATAAAATGTAGAAGTCGTAAATTTTAACAAATATTATTTTGATATTTGGCTAATATTTGTCACCTTTACTTTTGATAAATCATTTTAATAACATCAAAACAAACAATTATGAGCTACAATCCTCATATAGAGTCAGCCATACAAAATGGATATGATTTCAAGATTGGAGACTATTTTAGTAAAGGTCTCGAAATTTTCAAGAAAAATCCAGGAGGTTATCTGGGTTATGTGGTCGTATTTTTTTTAATTTCAATGGTGACTGGTTTAATTCCCATCTTGGGTAGCTTGATTGGGATAGTAATTAATCCTCCGCTTGTTGTTGGATTTGCCATTGCAGCCCACAAACAGGAAAAATCGGGTAGTGAAGAGTTTGGAAACTTTTTTAAGGGATTTGATAATATCGCCCAATTGTTAGTAGCTAATATCATAATGTGGCTTATTTATATCGTTCTAGCTATACCTTTGGTTTTTATTGTAGGTTTTTCAGTAATAATGGCTATTGCAACAGGTGATGTAGATACGATAATGGAGTCTACATCTCAAATTGCTAGTATGGGATTGGGGTTTTTAATAATGTTTATTATATTCACTTATGTTGCGGTATCACTTAGATGGACCAATTATCTAATTGTTTTTCATAAATATGATGCTGTAGAGGCTATTAAAACAAGTTGGAAGCTAGTAAATAAAAACTGGTTTATGCATCTTGCATTTGGTGCACTTGCTTTTTTAGCAATGCTTGGCGGAATAATCGCTTTAATAATCGGAATACTATTTGTAATTCCTATTGTAGCCATCGCTGATTATGCAGGATTTGCTGATATCACAGGGCTCAATAAAAAAGATGATATTATTGATGAAATTGGATCATTTAAAGATGAGTTAGTGTAATTGAATTTAAAATAAATTAGAAAGGGTGCTCAGAATGTATCTTCTGAGTGCCCTTTTTTTTATTCATACAAAGAGAATTATTCCATTAATTTTAATTTTTTCCGTTAATATACCCAGAAAATTAAAAAGTGGAATGATTTTTTCTATATAAGATTAATGTAATAAAGATAGGATGTACCTCAAGACAATCATACAGGGAAGGCTGGAATTCGGGACGCAAAAGAGTTATGAGAAGGTGACAAAAATGTTTCTTCAGAGGTTAGAGAATTATTATAAGTCAGATGTTTTCTTTAAATATGAAGACATCTTCAAAGACGATGAACTCTCTTTAGAGATTCCGAGACATGTAAGCCAAGTGACGGATAAAGCATTCAGAACGACCACTGGACTGCTAGGTTATTGTGCACAATTTGCTGTGGCAGGATCTATTAGAGCATGGCTGATAAATGAAGGAGATATCGTACATTTCGAAACCTTAGAACCTGATAGTGACAAAGGTGCAGTACAATCTTTTGTACGTGGCAGAAAATTGGTCAAAGTTAAAGGTAAGGAAAAAGAAGCGATAGAAGCGCTAAGTCAAGCCATTGAGAAATATGATCGACATGCCCAAGCGTACGAGCGAAGAGCAAAGGTCAATTTTATGATGAAAAATTATCATGACTCTCTTAGAGATTATAATAAGTGTATAGGTATAGACCCTACCATTCCTACTGCTTATTATGGCAAGGCTAAAATACATATGATCAAAGAAGAGTGGCAAGAAGCCATTGAAAACTTGGATGAATCAATTAAAAAATCTATAGCATTACAAACATTATATTGGAAATCACGCAAGCTTAAGGCTGAATGCCATATACAACTCAAAGAATGGCAAAAGGCAGTTTTCGATCTTAAACTATTTACAAATCGTGCCTTTGAATCTGACAATCCCAATAAATTTTGGGTAAGGTGGGCTTTTTACCAATATGGTCTAGTGCTTTTAGAAATGGAAGATTTTCCTGAAGCACTTAGGGCTTTTGACAAAGCTTCCAACCTTCCGGATATTGCCGATGGCGTAAATGAAACAGACCTTCTAACATATAGAGGTATTGCTAAACAAAAAGCAGGCAAAAACGGATATGTAAAAGATATCAAAGATGCAGCATCCAAAGGTGGAAAAAAAGCAAAGCACATATTGAAATCTTTGAACAAGTAATTATCAAGATTCTATTGTTTTTGGTTACAAAATTAAATTTCATTAAGCGTGTGATTTTCAATTGTTTTCCTTATATAATGGCATCTTGTTGCTTCTAGCAAAACATTATTTCTAAATGTATAAGATCAGACTACATTCTCCATTAATAATTAATTGTTGCCATATGAACTGATGACTTCCTGTTTGTAAAATTTTGATTCACTTATTGTTATTTATATAATTAATGCCCTATTTTGGTGCCTTAATTTATAATACAGTCACAATTAATAACAAAATTATACAATGAGTCAGACAGCTTTTGTGCAGCCTACACTGGAAGAAATTCAGAATTTTGAAGGTAAATATCCTAAGCAATTATGGGGTTTATTTTTTTCAGAAATGTGGGAAAGATTTTGTTTTTATGGAATGAGGGGTATTCTTGTTTTCTTCATGATTTCACAATTGAATTTTAATGATGAACAAGCAAATTTGCAATATGGAGCAACACAAGCTTTTGTTTACGCATTCACATTTGTTGGAGGACTTTTTGCAGATAAAATTCTAGGTTTTCG
>JBGSOH010000372.1:0-6665 GCA_041739205.1 Saprospiraceae bacterium | reverse complement strand
CCTTCAGGGTCAGGGTAAAATCGATTGATGTATCATAGAATAATCTTCACCCTTCGTCGGATAGCTCAAAGACATGAGGTAAACCAATCGATTCCCTTCAGGGTCAGGGTAAAATCGATTGGTGTATCGTAGAATAATCTTCACCCTTCGTCGGATTGCTCTAATCTTCACCCTTCGTCGGATGGCTCCAAGACATCCTACGGATATTGGTTTAGCTATTTTTTAGAAAGTTATTTGTCTAGGATACCGTCCAGAAAACAAGCAATAGAGATTTGATAGGGTAGAGCAGTTTAGGAAAAAGCATAAAACCATCAATCTTCAAACATATAGATATTTTTTATTGTTAAAGTACATCATAGTTTAAAACAAAAAGAAATAATTCAAAATACTTAAAAAATGAAGTTCAAAAATGGTAATTGGTGGATAGGAATGTTTGTATGTTTTGTAATATTATCATCTACAACTTCGTGCATAAAATCAGACGATACGACAGATGGTACCGTTAAATGTACCTTTGATTTAGGCAAGCAAAACCTTGTAGAAACGAGTAAAGAATTTTTACCATACAAAAATGTACAGAATCTAATATTCAGAGATTCCTTAGGTGTGAAAAAAGTATTTGAAGTCACGTTTAGAGATAGCCACAGTTCATTGAATAACGTTTTTTATATCAAAGAAGTAAACAAAGTAGTAGACAGCATCGTAAACTGTATGCTCAGCCAAAGTTGGGACTACACCATAAAAGAGATAGGAGGCTCCCTTTTACTAAATGCAAAGATTTATAACGATTTTGACCTTTCCGTTGGTGAGAAAAAAGTTTTAGACAAGGTAGAAATCCAAGTTTCAGAAAATATCACAAACATAGCAGGTTTCTCAGCATTCAAAATGACGGTGGACAATCGTGCTTCCACAGCCATGACATCAGAAGTATTGACCAAATATGATAGCTTTGAAGTGTATGACACCACATACACCAATGTTTTTTCTTCCTTCACAACATCGAATCCCCGTCACAAAGCTTACTACAATAAAACGGAAGGAATCGTTGCCTTCACAGAGTCTAATGGACGACTTTGGAGATATGATGGCAAGAATTAAATAAAGCTTACCCATGTATTTTAAGGCAATTAATATTGCTCAATCCAAAAACGCCATAACGAATTTTACTGCTTTAATGGGATTTGAAGTTTCAGCCATTTAAAAGCCTGAGAAGGCTTTAATTTGAATAACCATAGGTGTAACCTATGCTGAAAAAGACTAAAAAAAACAAGCCTGAAAGGCTTGAATGAATTAGATCGTATACCTTGTATTCAATGTAACAAAGTAGAATTATTAAGCCAATTTGATCTTATTTCAAAATAAATCTAAAGCTGTCTCTTACAAATTTTTGCAATTGTTCAGTCTGAAAGGCAAACCATTGTTCTCTATATGGTCCCGAATTATGGATGATGTGTTTAAAACCTTGAAATGGTTTGCTTTTGTTTAACGCTGTGATAAGTTGCCCGCGCAGTAAAAGTCTTTCATCTAATTGTTCAGCAAAATCTGCCATAATTTGGAACTGTTCACTCGATGATGGAGGATCTATTTCTATAAAATTTTTGTAATCATTTTCTATTTTTTCTTGTTCTTCTGCAAACATATCCTTTTCTAATAAATGTTCATATGCCCGTTTTGGAATAAAAACAAGTTCGCCTGTCACTTTATTCCAAAAACAGGTCAGTCCCATATCAAATGATTCTGCTATTTCTTGGATTTGTTCGTCGGATAATGGTTTCATAACGCTCTATTTTGAAAAGCAAAATTAAGGAAGAAATTTATTATATTCACATCTTAGTTCTTATATTTCATTCCCATGCTGCTCGATCTTATGCATCATCAGCCGAGCGATGTTTTCTGCCCTAAATTTTGCTTCATCAGCTTTTTCTCCTTCAAATAATTCATCTGTCGTAGACTTGAATAGTCGCATCCACTCATCAAATGCTGCTTCTGTCATAGGCGTACGTTTACTCAGGGCTATGTGCACGGGCATAGGATTGCCATCGTAACTTCGTTCATTAAGTAGCACACTCGCCCAAAACGAATACATCACAGGCATATGACTCACCCAATCTACTTTGGCTACATCACTAAAGATATGACCTATGATTGCATTGGTTTTTACTTTTTCGTAGAATGAATCAATGAGCAATTCTATATCTTTTCTTTGGCTTATATCGGGTTTCATCTCTAGGATATCTTTGTAATACAACCAATATAAAATCTATTCGTTCAATACGTCTTTGAAAATGAAGTCATTGCCTTGCCTAAACATGATTTTGCTTTGTACTTAGGGCCTTTGTGGCTAAATTTGTTTCTACATAAAGACTCCAATATTGAGACTACTCCGAAAAGTCTGTAGTTCAAACAAAATGAGAAATCTTGATTACTACTGAATTGATAATCAAAGTTATACCCTTTTAGGGGATGGGGTGTTTCCCTTCAGGGTCAGGGTAAAAAACGGTTGATTGTCAGTAAATTTATGTTTTCGGAGTAGACTCCAATATTTTATGGTAAAACCCAGCTTTGTCAAAATATAATATGTTAAGTTTTTATACCCAAGGCAGCGAATACCCATCTTAAAGACTCTTACCATCGAGAACGCATTTTAAATCAACTAATACCCACAAAAAATGAAAACAGTTCAACACTTATTTTTAGCAACATTTTTTACCTTTTTGAATGTTTCACTTCTTTTTGGTAGCGATGGAAATCCGTCAAAAAATACTACTAAATCAAAAGAAGAAATGGTTTGCAGTATTTCAGATTTTGTGGTGACTCCTGTGACTTGTGAGGGTGAAATATTAATACTATCTTTTTCTTTTACTGGCATTGATTTCGGTTTGAATGGTTATACCTTTGGTGCAGTGGGAGATTGGTCACAAACCTATAATTTAGGCGATGATCAATTCATTTCTTTGATTGCACTATGTAATGAAAATCGAGAGTTCTACATATTTGATAACGATAATCCTGACTGTATGGCTACTTTTAACTATGGCTCTTTATGTTGTGATTGTGAGGTGGATATAGAAGTAATTCAAGGTTCATGTAGCGATGGAGTACTTACACCAAAGTTTGATATTCTTTATAATAGTGGTTCTTGTGGAAATTATGATTATAGTCTTCAGGTCAATGGTACAGCTGTCCCTTTCGAATATAATAAGAATTCAGGTTTGTATGAAACTGAAAATATTATTTCTAGCGAAGAGTTTATCACATATGTAATCTGTACTGAAGTACCTGATTTGAATGAATGTTTTGAGTACGTTTTGCCAAATCCATGTTTTACGTCTATAGGTGATTTTACCGCTGTCATAAATACAGCATCGTGTGTAGATGGTTCGATGACAATCCCATTTAGTTTTACAGGCGAAAACTTTGGTTTACAAGGGTTTACCATAAATACTAGCATAGGCATTAGTCAATCCTACATGCCTGGTGATGTGTTTGAATTAATACTTCCTGCCGCTTGTAGTGAATCTGTGTTGTTGACAATAGTTGACGATGCCAATCCAAATAATTTTTCAGAATACCAGTTAGGCATTGTTTGTTGTCCATGCGGTCCCATTTATGCAACAAGTACAAATGAATGCCAAAATGATTCATTTATTGTGAATATTGACTTTGGTAATGACCAACAATCTTGTGGAACAGGTGTATGGACGCTTTCTATAGGAGACCAACAAGTAGCCCTCTACCAAACGAATACAGGATATGCGACATCTGCATTATCGAGTGGTGATTCATTAATATTATTGACCTTATGTAGTGTCGTTCCTGGTGGTCAAGAATGTTACCAAGATACCCTAGTAAATCCATGTTTCCAAACGTCATCTACAGATACGTGTCAGCTTACAAGTTTTGTTGTCACATCAGATATCAACTCATGCAGAGGTGAGATCATAGATTTGAACTTTAGTTTCCAAGGTACTTCATTCGGCACTAATGGATACACCGTCAGTTCGAATTCAGGATTTAGCCAAACATTTAGCCTAGCAGATACAACTTTGTTTACATTACTTGCAGATTGTGACGAAGCGCTTATCTTCACCATTAGAGATAACAATAATTCACTATGTACGGCAGTTGATACAGTAGCAGCATTGTGTTGTCCTTGTGAACCATCTTTTTCAGTAAATGCTAGTTCTTGTGTAGGAAATAGTTTTAACCTAAATTTCGTTTTGGATAGTATCAATGGTTCATGTATCAATTATGATTGGTCCCTTACGGTCAATGGTGATACCATCGACTTAAATCAAACCAATACAGGATTTATTGCCACAGGTATTCAGAGTACTGACTCATTGATCATTTATGAGTTGTGTACCTTAGTACCAGGTTTGTCAGAATGTTTCATCGATACGCTAGTAAATCCATGTTTCCAAACCACAAACACAGATTCTTGTCAGCTTACCAGTTTTGTTGTCACTTCAGACATCAATTCTTGCAGAGGTGAGATCATAGATTTGAACTTTAGTTTCCAAGGTACTTCATTTGGCACCAATGGATACACCGTCAATTCGAATACAGGATTTAGCCAATCTTTTAGCCTGACGGATACTACTTTGATTACATTACTTGCATATTGTGACGAATCGCTTATCTTCACCATTAGAGATAACAATGATTCACTATGTACAGCAGTCGATACAATAGCTTCATTGTGTTGTCCATGCGAACCATCTTTTTCTGTAAGTGCTAGTTCTTGTGTGGGAGATAGTTTTAACCTAAATTTCGTTTTAGATAGCATCAATGGTTCATGTATCAATTATGATTGGTCCCTTACGGTCAATGGTGATACTATAGACTTAAATCAAACCAATACAGGATTTATTGCCACAGGTATTCAGAATACTGACTCATTGATCATTTACGAATTGTGTACCTTAGTACCTAGCTTACTAGAATGTTTCATTGATACTTTAGTAAATCCATGTTTCCAGTCCACAAATACAGATACTTGTCAGCTTACCAGTTTTGTTGTCACTTCAGATATAAATTCTTGCAGAGGTGAGATCATAGACTTGAACTTTAGTTTCCAAGGTACTTCATTTGGCACCAATGGATACACCGTCAATTCGAATACAGGATTTAGTCAATCATTTAGCCTAGCAGATACTACTTTGATTACATTACTTGCAGATTGTGACGAAACGCTTATCTTCACCATCACAGATGCAAATGATGGCCTTTGTACAGCGGTAGATACAGTAGCGGCATTGTGTTGTCCGTGTGAGCCATCATTTTCAGTAAATGCTAGTTCTTGTGTAGGAGATAGTTTTAACCTAAATATCGTTTTGGATAGCATCAATTGATCATGTATCAATTATGATTGGTCCCTTACGGTCAATGGTGATACAATCGACTTAAATCAAACCAATACAGGATTTATTGCCACAGGTATTCAGAGTTCAGACTCATTGATCACTTATGAGTTGTGTACCTTAGTACCAGGTTTACCAGAGTGTTTCACTTTGACAGCATTGAATCCATGTTTTGAAACCATCGTTTCTGTCAAAGAAACACAAATATCAGATTTGGTACGAGTGAATATGATCCATGGTCAACAAATCACTTTGGATAGTAAACACGATCAGCCATTGAATGTATTTGTATACAATGTCAATGGACAACAAATGCCGTTTATACCTATTTTAGGTCCATTACAATCTGTAACTTATGATATTATCACTTGGCCAGCAGGATTGTATATTTTGAAAGTATCATCTAGTAAATTTACATCTTCGATGAAGCTTATGAATGTAAGATAGATATTGGAGTTGCAAGTGGAGTTGATATTGGAGTTGCAAACTTGTTTGCAACATGACTTGGTTATTATTTTTTAACAAACTTCTTTGCTTGGTCCTTAAAACCCAATTTTGTAAACGTAAAGACTCCTTTAGTCGCTAATACCAATGGCATAAAAGATATATTTTTGTGAATTTCAGCAAACTCTACTAAACATTCTTTTGTCCACACTGTTCCCCTTCTTTTTTTATGGAAGCAAAGGACATAGATAGAATCATAGAAATGGCGTGGGAAGATCGCACACCATTCGAAGCCATCGAAATACAATTTGGTATCTCGGAGTCGCAAGTCATCGCCATCATGCGCAAAGAACTGAAGAGATCGAGCTTCAATCTTTGGCGCACACGTGTACATAGCGGCGTAAGCCAAAAACACAGTAAAAAACGAAACCCAGAAATCTCTCGTTTTAAATGTGCTTTGCAACGTACCATATCCATGAATAAGATCAGCAAACGATAGTGGATAATGTCACTATTCCAAGAAGCCTGAATGTTAAAGAACCCATTACCATCGTTTGGTTCAAAAGAGATCTTCGGTTGTATGACCATGAACCACTATTTCTAGCACAACAATCACAACTTCCCGTTTTATTACTTTATTGTTTTGAGCCGTCAGTCATGCAGTATGATGATAGCGATGTACGTCATTGGAGATTTGTGTACGAATCCATCGTGGACCTAAACCAAAGGCTTTCGGCTTTCGACACACAAATCCAAATTTGTCACAATGAAGTGATCGATGTTCTTGATTCACTGAAGAATCATTATGACATCAAACATATCTACTCCCAGCAAGAGACAGGAAACAAAGTTACCTAC
>JBGSOH010000294.1:0-24058 GCA_041739205.1 Saprospiraceae bacterium | reverse complement strand
TTATTTGTTGAAATCATGTTGCAAAAGTAATAAATCTTACTTACAGAAACGGCTTAAATGGCTGTTAAGTTTAGGGTTACCACCTTATTTGTAAAGATATCGAAAACAAAGATGCTTACGATTATTCAATCAACCCTAAATTTGAATCCTACTCTAGGTATGTTTTCAATGCTAATAGACGAATCACCAGATATGAATTTTCTCAGTCGCGAGATAAATACGTCTAGGCTTCTGCCCAAAAAGTAATCATCTTTTCCCCATAAAGCGATCAAGATATCTTTGCGTTTGATAAGTTTGTTTTGATGTTTAATAAAATATACTAGCAAATCGGCTTCTCTACCGGTTAGTCTAATTGTTTCAGCATCACTTTTCAGCAACATATTATTGTAGTCAAATTCAAAGTGTCCAACTCTAAACAAACTTTCTTCTATAGGTCGCTGCAAACCTGAACCAGCATTTCGTCGCAGAAAAATATTAACCTTCAGCAACAATTCTTCTATGCTGAATGGCTTAAAGATATAATCATCACCACCCAATTGCAAACCTTCGAGTTTATCTTGGATTTGCACCCTTGCAGAAATAAATATAACAGGAATGTTGACATCTTTGTCTCGAATGGCTTTCACCAATGAAAACCCGTCAAGATTTGGCAACATAACATCAAGTATGCATATATCATAATTAAACTTGTTGAACGCTAGTAATGCTTCATCACCTTTAGCAAAATGATGAACATCGTGGCCGGCTATTTGCAGACAATCTTTTACTACAAAACTAAGATTTGCATCATCTTCTACATAAAATACTTTTGCCATGTGATACTAAACTATATTTTTTATTTGAATTTTAAACTCACTGCCTTCATTTGGTGTAGAGACTACATTTATAGTCCATTTGTGGGCATCAACTACTTTTTTGACATAATAAAGGCCCAAGCCAAAACCTTTTACATTATGAATGGCACCTTTTGGTACCCTATAAAATTTGTCAAATATCTTTTTTAAATTTTTCTTATCAATACCTTCTCCTTTATCAGAAATGGCAATTAATATTTTTTGATCTGAATTACACGTTTTAATGTTGATTTCAGCATCATCTTTTGAATATTTTATAGCATTTTCGATAATATTGCAAATCACATTCGTAAAGTGGACTTTGTCTGCTTTTATGACTTGGTTTTTGGCTTCCAGACTTTGGGTAATCTTGATTGGTTTTTCAAAATCTGTGTTTTGAATGTTAAATATGACTTGCTGTACGACTTCGTGAACTTCAATTTCTTCTAAATGTAAATCAAAATGCTTTTTTTCAAGACGTGTGATATTCAATACTTTTTCTACTTGGTCATTGAGTCTCCTGATTTCGTCCCCGATGATCTGCGTGTAAGTAGCCAATCTTTGTGGTGTTTTGACGATTTCTGGGTCAGATATTACTTGCTGAATGACAGAAATAGTAGAAATTGGAGTTTTAAACTCATGAGTCATATTGTTTATAAAATCTCTTTGGACTTGTGTGACTGATTTTTGTGTAAAAACGACAAACAAAGCAAACATAAAGAACAAAACTACTAAAATCAACACCGCAGAAGTAATCATCCACATGGGAATATTATTGAGAGAAACAATTGGATAGTGCGGAAAACTAACACTAAAGTAATAATCTACACCTTCAAATTTAGGCAGTTCAGGAGTACTAAATTCTTTTTGTGGTTTTTTCTTTTGGATATAATTACAATAAACCATTGTTTTGTCATAACAGCTGTAAATGCTGTATTCCACATCTTGATCAATATGAAAATAGTCCAAAGCATTTGTCAAGTAATGATCTAACAATTCTGCATCAATTTCGCTATTTACATTTACGATATATTGACGAGGGTTGATTTTTATAACTGGATTATTTTGTTGAAAATCAGTTTTTGTATCTATGGCAATATTTTCTGCAACTCGTCTTAATGCACCATTTACAGACTGCTCAAACTGACTTTCAGAAATAGTAAATGCCTGTCTAACCCAGAAAATCTGAACTAAAAAAATAGATATAATGGCAAATACGCCAAATATCGTCAGCCATTTTATGTAATTAATATTCAATGATTGGTTTTTAGAATCCCAAATTTAGTGGCTAAATCAAGAAATCTCCTGAAAAATACCTATACTTAACAAGTGAATAACATAGAAGGATGTAAGATTGATAGAATGTCAAGGTTGTTTTAGACCATATTTATGTCTATTTTTCATAAGACAATTTTAACAACTAGTGTTTTTATTGTTAAAGTATCATTAAAGCAACCTAGTTGGTGTCACAAATCGTTGTTCAGAATAGTTATGATAAAAAAGGAACCAATATGATACGAGCATTACTTTTATCGAGCATTTTTGCACTTACATTAACATCCTGTATGGATATTGATGATGAAATTCTTCCAGTAGTTGGTGTTTATCGTGCACACGTCGTTGGGGTCTCAGGTCCGTTTGACCTTGTGGTAAGCACAGACAAAGGCGATGATATTCTCATAGATTCAAAATTAGATGGTTTTGAGTGGTATGTAGCCAAAGCAGATATTGACAACCAAGACAAATCTGTGATGGATATCAATATTTTTGATCAAAATATTGCACCAGGTACGTTTATTAAAGGTGAAGGGTTTTTTAGAGACAATACGATCGAACTGAGATATTCCATTGATTTTGGACATGGCGAAATTGTCAATTTTAAATTGGTAGCAACAAAGATATGACCTATGACAAACAACTGTCCGAGGTGTCCATATCTGAAACCATTTATTTTGATCGCAATTGAATAATGTCTTTCTTGCGCTTCGGCAGTTGTCTTTTTTTAGAAGAACAACTTTTTTTGAGTCCACTCTGAAAAGTCATCAGTTCAAATAAAAGAAAAATAAATTTTTTTACATCATTGATATTCAATCGTTTCCCTTTTTAATCAGGGTGAAAAACGATTGAATATCAATGATTTGTATTTTAGGAGTGGACTTACAATCAGTTACCTATCTACTTAAAAACATAGACCTTCTACTATCTAGATTTCTAAAGTAAGGATCATATAAGTCTTTGATGTAATAAATCATTTCTCCCGTTGATTTCATTTCAGGACCTAGATTTTTATCTACATTAGGAAACTTGTCAAAAGAGAAAACAGGTACTTTAATGGCATATCCAGTCAGATTTTTGACGATGTCAAAGTCTTTGAGTTTATGTGTGCCCATCATTACTTGCGTGGCAATTTTCAAGTAAGGTACTTGATATGCTTTTGCTATGAATGGTGTCGTACGAGAAGCTCTAGGGTTAGCTTCTATGACATATACATCATCATTTTTTATGGCAAACTGTATATTTATTAATCCTTTGATATTAAGCGCAACAGCAAGTTTGTTGGCATATTCTACCATTTGTCCCACTGCTGCAGGACTTAGTGAGTAGGTCGGCAATACTGCAGAACTATCTCCTGAGTGAATACCCGCTGGTTCTATATGTTCCATGATACCCATGATGTGCAATTCATCACCATCAAAAATAGCATCTATCTCTGCTTCTTTTGCTCTGTCAAGAAACTGATCTATCAAGACTTTATTATCAGGCAGATGCTTGAAAATACTAAGGACGTGGGTTTCTAGTTCTTTGTCGTTGATTACAATCCGCATTCTCTGACCTCCGATCACATAAGAAGGACGAACCAAAACAGGATAACTTACTCGAGCTGCCACGGCTATTGCTTCGTCTACATCGCGAGCCACACCATATTCTGGATAAGGGATATCCAAAGATTTAAGCAAATCTGAAAATCTACCACGATCTTCAGCCAAATCAAGACTGTTGAAATCTGTTCCAATGATTTTAATACCTTTATTATGGAACTTTTCAGCCAATTTTAATGCTGTTTGACCTCCAAGTTGGACGATGACTCCTTCAGGTTTTTCGAGATCAATGATTTCTTCTATATGTTCCCAAAATATCGGTTCGAAATACAATTTATCAGCTACATCAAAATCGGTAGAAACCGTCTCAGGATTACAATTGATCATAATGGCTTCATAACCAGCTTCTTTGATCGCAAGCAGTCCGTGAACACAGCAATAATCAAACTCTATGCCTTGTCCAATTCTGTTAGGGCCCGATCCTAGAACGATGATCTTTTTCTTATCAGAAGGTATACTTTCGTTTTCAGTATCAAATGTAGAATAGAAATATGGTGTCTTAGCTTCAAACTCTGCTGCACAAGTATCTACCATTTTGAAGGTTCGAGTGATGCCTAACTTTTTTCGCTGTTTCGTTACTTCATCTTCTTTGATACGCAACACCCAGGCTATCTGAACATCAGAATATCCTACCGTCTTGAGTTCTCTAAAGAAGTCGGCGGGAATATCTTCTGCTACATTATACCTCATAAGTTTCTCTTCATACTTCACCAATCTTTTGATCTGCTTGATATACCAAGGATCAATTTTGGTGAGTTTATGAACAGTTTTTTCTGGCACTCCGAGTCTTAGTGCGTCTTTTACCCTATAAATTCTATCATCACTTACTTTTTCGAGACGGGCTAGAATGTCTTCCGTTTGGATCCATTCCTTCATATCAGCACCTAGGCCTGCACGGTTGTTTTCTTGGCTTTGACAAGCTTTTTGCATAGCTTCTAGGAAATTTCTTCCTATGGCCATTACTTCACCTACAGATTTCATTTGCAGACCAAGTGTGGTATCCGCCCCATAAAATTTATCAAAATTCCATCTAGGCATTTTCACAATGACATAATCAAGTGCCGGCTCGAAAAATGCGGATGTTGTTTTTGTTATTTGATTTTTTAACTCATTTAGGTTATACCCAATAGCTAGTTTTGCAGCTATTTTTGCGATTGGATAACCTGTTGCTTTACTAGCTAAAGCTGAAGATCTAGATACTCTTGGATTTATCTCTACGGCTATCAGTTCTTCATTTTCAGGGTTTAATGCAAACTGTACATTACATCCACCTGAAAAATTACCGAGAGAGCGCATCATAAGTATCGCATCATCTCTCATTTGCTGGAAAGCAGTATCCGACAGTGTCATGGCAGGTGCTACTGTGATGCTATCTCCCGTGTGTATGCCCATGGGATCAAGATTTTCTACAGTACAAATGATGACTACATTGTCATTATTGTCACGTAAAAGCTCTAATTCGTATTCTTTCCACCCGATCACAGCTTTTTCTACCAATACCTCATGAGATGGTGAAGCTTCGAGCCCTCTTCTGAGTGCTTCATCAAATTCTTCTTCTTTCATTACAAAGCCACCACCAGTCCCACCTAGTGTGTAAGACGGTCTGATTACTAGCGGGAATCCAATTTGTTGTGCAGCTTCTTTTCCTTCAAGAAATGAGTTTGCTATAGCTGATGGAGCTACATGCATCCCAAGACCTACAACATGCTGCTTGAATGCTTCACGATTTTCTGTTAGCTCAATGGCTTTTACATCTACGCCAATCATTTTAACGCCAAAACGTTCCCAAACGCCCATATTTTCAGCTTCTATTGCTAAATTTAAGGCAGTTTGCCCACCCATGGTAGGTAATACAGCATCGATTTGTTGCTCTTCTAATATTTTGATAATGCTCTCGACAGTCAGTGGCCACAAGTAAATGTGATCTGCTGTGACATTATCTGTCATAATGGTCGCTGGATTTGAATTTATCAAAGTGACAATGATACCTTCTTCTCGAAGCGATCTAGAAGCTTGGGTACCTGAATAATCAAATTCACAAGCTTGTCCGATGATTATTGGTCCGCTTCCTATGATGAGGACGGATTTTATGGAGTTGTCTCTAGGCATAATAAGAGGAAATATTCTGATCGGGACACAAAGGTAAAACATTATTTATCTATAGACAAATATTAGGTGCCTGGAATTTCTATATTTTACTTTATCAGTTAGTAATTAGAAAAAATTTAATTGATTTCACTCATGAGAATTAAAAATTTACATATTTTCGCAGTCCTTTTTAAAAGTCAAAGTCACAGACCCCATCATTTAATATGCTCAAAAGAGTTCTTATTACAGATAAAGTACACCAAATACTCCCAAAAGGCCTAGAGGAATTAGGTTTTATTGTGGATTATGATACATCTGTAGATAACCATAAGCTTGACGAAATTATACAGAACTATGATGGCATTATTATAAATAGCAAAATAATATTGGATCAAGGTCGAATTGACAAAGGGACAAATCTTCTCTTTATAGGAAGGTTAGGTTCAGGTCTTGAGATCATTGATGTGAACTATGCAAAAAGTAAGGGTATTGCTGTCTATAATTCACCAGAAGGGAATAGAAATGCAGTATCTGAACATGAATTTGCTATGATTTTGGGGCTTTTAAATAATCTAGTTAGATCAGATTCTGAAATTAGAAACTTTCAATGGAATAGAGAAAAAAATAGAGGTGTCGAATTAAGCGGAAAAACCATAGGAATCATAGGAATGGGTCATACAGGGACATCATTTGCCGAAAAATTGTCACCATGGAGACTTAACGTAATATCTTATGACAAGTATAGGGAGCAGTATCCTGCTTCATTACGTTTTGTAAAAAAGGTAGATTTAGATACTGTAATCAGAGAATCGGACATTATTTCAATACATTTACCATTGACCGAGGAGACAAAATATCTAGTAAATCAAGAATTTTTATCACGCTGTAAAGATGGCGTGATCATTTCCAATACATCTAGAGGACAGCAAGTAGATACGAAGGTACTTATCGAAGCTTTAATTTCAGAAAAAGTGGGAGGAGCTTGTCTAGATGTATTTGAAAACGAAAAACCAGAGACTTATTCAGAAGAAGAAAAGAAGATGTACAAACAATTATATTCTTTTGAAAATGTGATTTTGTCACCACATATTGCTGGATGGACGGATGAATCATTGGTTTTGATAGCAAGTGTATTACTAAATAAAATCAAAGCAGGAAAACATTGTTAAAATGTATCGGTGGATACATAAATGAATATAAATATAGCAAAAATTTTGCGGAAGGTTTAAGATTCATTAACATTGCGGACTTTTAAGATATTTTTAACATAATCAAAAATTCAGAGCATGAATAGATTATTACTTATAATTGCGTTTTTCATCATCGGATGGACGGGTATGACTGCCCAAACCACCATTGAAGGTAAAGTGATTGACAAAGAGTCAAATGAACCAATTCTTTTTGGTACCATTGCACTTTTCAGAGGTGGTGTATTGATCACAGGTACGGAAACGGATCTGGAAGGTAATTATTTTTTATCTGACGTACAACCAGGTACATATGATATGGAAGCTAGTTACGTAGGATATGCTACACAAAAGGTAACTGGTATTGTAATCAAGGCAGGTAGAACAAATAAAGTTAATTTTGATTTATCAAACGACGCTATTCTGATGGACGTTGTGGAGATCAAAGCCTACAAAGTTCCACTTATTGAGTTTGACAACACTACCCAAGGTAATACGGTCACAGCCGAAAAAATCAGAGCATTGCCAACTAAAAACGTAAACGCCATAGCAGCTACATCTGCTGGTATCTCATCTCGTGATGGTGGTGACATTTCTATCAGAGGATCTAGGGCTAATGAAACTGTTTATTTCTTAGACGGTGTGAGAGTTACAGGTAACTTGATACCTCAGTCTGAAATCGAACAATTACAAGTTGTAATTGGAGGTATCGAGGCAAGATATGGAGATGTAACAGGTGGTGTAATATCTCTAACATCTAGAGGCCCATCTAACAAGATATCTGGTAGTTTGGAATTAGAGAGGTCTATAGATGGATTTGGGTATAACCTAATAAGTGGTAATATTGCAGGCCCGATATTAAAGAATAGTAAAGGTCAATCTATCTTAGGTTACCGTTTTTCAGGACAATACAGAAACGTTGCAGATAATAGCCCTTCAGCTATAGGTGTATATAGAGCTCCTGAGGACTTAATAAGAAAATTAGAACAAAAACCTACTTATAATATTGGTACTACAGCCTTCCCATCATTAGAGGAAATCAGAAATGATGAGCTCGGAGCTCCTTTCAAAGTTAGACCCAATGATGAGAATATAGATTTAGACCTTACTGGAAGGTTTGACATAAGACTTTCTGATAATATTGATATCCAAATATCTGGTAATTATAACGACAGAAAGAATAGATTCACACCATCTACTGCATGGTCTTTATTGAATTGGGTAAATAATCCATATGAATATTCTAACACTTACAGAGGAAATTTCAGATTTACCCACAAGTTAGGTAAGCAAGGTTCTTCATCAGAAGAAGGGGACCAAGCAGCATCAAATAGTAATTTGAGAAACTTCTCTTACACAATAACACTTGGATATCAAAAAGGCACAACTAGAAGAGAAGATGTAAGACATGAAGACCGATTATTTGATTATGGATATTATGGAAGTACTCTTCGTACATGGGATCCAATTTTTGGAATTGATAGGGAGAATCCAGGAGATGGTTTTACAAATTTAGGGTATAGAGAAAACATTGGAGAATTTACTTTAAATCCTACTATAAACCCAATATTAGGTTCTTACCAATCATTGGGAGGAGTCACTAGAAATGGACTTAGGAATACAGTTGTAAACACAGCTTGGAATAATCTTTATTCTAATGTAGGTCAGGTTTATAATAGAAATTCAAAAACAGATGATGATTTATATTCATTAAACTTAGTCACAGGTTTTGATTTCTTACCAGGTGGTTCAGAAAAGGGAAGACATAATATCCAATTCGGTTTATTATATGAACAAAGTATAAATAGAACATGGTCTGCAGATCCTTTCGGATTGTGGAATACGGCGGAGTTATTGGCTAATAATCATATCGCTGGACTTAATACGTCTAGAGTGTTGCGTAAGGAGAGCATTACTTTACCAGATGGATCTGTTCAAGAAGTAGATGTTTATGCACCTGCGGTAAATCAAATGGCTGCCGAGAATGGTAAATTTTACAGAAGCATCAGAGAATTAAAAGGATTAGACAGTAGCCAATATATTAATATTTGGGATATTACTCCTAGTCAGTTTAGATTAGACATGTTTTCTTCAGAAGAGCTTATATTAAGAGATTTGGTATCTTATTCTGGATTTGATTATTTGGGCAACAAATTGGGTACGGATGTAAGATTTGAGGATTTCTTTACAAGTAGAGATGCTTCTGGCAAACGCTCATTTGTGGTAGCTCCTCAACAACCAATTTATGGCGCTTTCTTCTTACAAGATAAGTTTTCATATAAGGATATAATCTTTAGGTTAGGTTTAAGAGTCGATTATTTTGACGCTAACACCAAAGTTTTAAAAGATCCATATGCATTATATGAAATAGAAACTGCTAAAGATTACTATAGTAGAGTTGGTGTCGCAAAACCTGAATCTGTTGGAGATGACTACAAAGTATATATTGCATCAGAGGAGTCAGACAACTTAGTAGCTTTTAGAAGTGGTGATCAATGGTTTTTACCGAATGGAACAGCAGTATCTGGAGGTAATGTGATATATAATGGTGGTTTGGTTTTCCCTTCATATGCTGGTAAAGATCTAGTAACAGGAAAACAAACAAGACAAGAAGGTCAAATTGATATACAAAAAGAAGGTTTCGATCCTAATTGGTCGTTTGATGACTACAAACCACAACTTAATTTTATGCCACGTTTGGCGTTTTCATTCCCAATTTCTGATGATGCTGGTTTCTTCGCGCATTATGATGTACTTTACCAAAGACCTCCATCCAATGCTTTTGCATCAGCACTTGACTATTATTTCTTCCAAGATGTGAGTAGAATTAATCCAGATGGAGCTGCTTTAAACAATCCTAATCTGAGACCAGTTAGAACGGTAGATTATGAAGTAGGTTTCCAACAAAAAGTTGCAGAATCCATGGCACTCAAAGTATCAGCATACTACAAGGAGATGAAAGATTTAGTACAACAAAGAGTATTTACAAATGTAGCTAGTCCATTGAACACTTACAAGATGTTTGATAATTTGGATTTTGGTACTGTAAAAGGTTTTTCATTTACCTTGGATAGAAGACGTACAAATAATCTCGAGATCAATGCAACATACACATTACAATTTGCGGACGGTTCTGGTAGTGATGCTAACTCATCAAATGGTGTTAATAATAGAGGACCAATTAGAAACCTTATACCACTTTCTTTTGATGAGCGTCATAGAATCACAACTGTAATTGATTATAGGTATGGATCAGGAAAGGCCTATAATGGTCCAAAAATTGGTAATTTGAATATTTTTGAGGAACTCGGTATTAACCTTACCACATTCTTGGTTTCAGGTGCTCCTTACACTAGAAATACAACTCCTCAATCATTTGGTGGATCAGGCTTTGCTGGCTCAATAAATGGTGCAAGACTTCCATGGAATTTTACAGCTGATCTAAATATCCAAAAAAGATTTCCAGTATCTATAAGTGGTGATAAAGAAAATGGTAAAAAATTATGGTTTAATGCATACTTCAGGGTTCAGAACGTATTTAATACTTTAAATGTAGTTGATCTTTATAAATATTCAAATGACCCTAGAAATGACGGTTTTTTAGAATCTAGTTTTGGTCAAGATAATATTAGAAGTGTTGTTAATACTGGTAGAGATTTACAAGCCTTTTTAGATGCATATTCATGGAGAATGAACGCTCCTGGTAATTTTACCTTGCCTAGACGTATGTATATAGGTGTAATCGTTGACTTTTAAATTTGTAAATAATTAAATAAATTATTATGACAATCAATAAAACATTTTCAGTTTTTATAATAACCATGATTTTGGGTCAAACTATTGCTTTTGCAAAGGGGCCTGAATATCCAGATGGTAAAACACCAGTTACAACTCAGACATCTTGGAGAAACGACTGTGTCAGACCAACTAACCAAATTGAGATGCAAGTCAATAACGTAAGGGCTAGGCTACTTACAGGTGGTGATATCTGGTCAACAGCTGCTTATGTCGTACCTAAACCTGCAGTTGGACAATTGCCTGTATCTGCTCTATATGCAGGAGGAGTATGGATCGGTGGTAAAGATAGAGCTGGTAATATCAGGCTTTCTGCTGTAACCTATCGATCTGAAGGATTTGATTTTTTCTCTGGTCCTCTTGATCTCGTAGGAGCAACTTCTGCAGATGTTTGTAAAGATTGGGATCGTTTTTTTGTTGTGAAAGGTGATGATGTTAGAAGACACTATAATAATATTGTAAAGTCAATTTCTGATCCAGATTTTATATATGAGTGCGATTCCATACCAGAAGATGTTCGATATTGGCCAGGTCAAGGCAATCCATATTGGAGAGAAAAATACACATTTGATTTACCTAATCAAACATTAGGCGCTTTTTGGGATAACATAGGGGATGGTGTTTATGATCCGTGTGATGGTGACTTCCCGTTGATAGATATTAGAGATTGTGAACCGGTAAACCTAACTGAAGCTAAAGAATTAATTCCAGATGAAATGGTCTTTTGGATATATAATGATAATGGTAACGCACAAACTTTGTCTGGTCCAAATAAAATTCAAATGGAGGTTCAAGTTCAATCCTTTGCGTACTCTACGAATGATGAGATCAATGATATGACTTTCTACAGATATAAGTTGATAAATAAAGCGACTGAAGATCTTATAGATTGTTATTTTTCTATGTGGATAGATCCAGATCTTGGTTGTTATCAAGATGATTATATCGGGTGCGATGTTGACAGATCTTTAGCATATGTATATAACCAAGATGCTGTAGACGGAAGTAATGGATCGTCTTGTGAAGGTACAAATACTTATGGTGAGAATATTCCAATACTAGGAATGGATTATTTCCGTGGTCCAAGAGGGCCAAAGATTTTCAAAAGAGATAGTGACGGAAATCCAATATTGACAAACCGATTAGATGAAGATGGAAACCCAGTTTTAGATGAAGATGGAAACCCAATTTTGGATAAAGTCCTACTAGAACCAATACCAAATACAGGTCAAGAAGATACTATAGTAGAATTAGGTATGACATCATTTACTTATGCAGAAAATTGTGGATTACCTGGGTCGAGTTTTCCTCCAGGTACATGCGATCCTCAAAGAGGCAGAGAAGACGGTTTTTATAACTATATTAGAGGATTTTGGGTGGATGAGACTCCGTTTACTTTTGGTGGATCAGGATACAATCCTGGTAGTTCGGATTCTGTCAGGTATGCATTTCCTGGTGACCCAAATGATGCTGCTGAATGGTCTATGTGTACTGCAAATCTTCCATTTGGAGACAGACGTACACTACAAGCAACAGGTCCACTTTTACTTCAGCCAGGTGCACAGAATGAATTGATAGTGGGTGTTGTGTTTGTACCAGATGTGCCACATCCATGCCCTGATCTTACAAGATTGAGGTTTGCTGACGATATTGCTCAAGCACTGTTTGACAATTGTTTTGATATAACAGATGGTCCAGATGCACCAGATATTACTTCTGTAGAGTTAGATCAAGAGCTAATAATAATGCTTTCAAATGACCCTGCATCTTCAAATAATTTTGATGAATCATATAAAGAGATAGATTTGCAAGCTCCTTTGGATGTTGATGGCTTTTATAGGTTTGAAGGCTACAGAATTTATCAACTAGCAAATGCGAGTGTAACCGCGCAAGAGCTTGGAGATGTGTCAAAAGCTAGACAAATAGTTCAAGTAGATGTTAAAAACGGGATTAAAGAAATTTATAATTGGGTAGGTTCTACAAATCCATTCGGACAAAATAAACCGACAATATGGACACCCATAAAAACTGTTACAGGTGCAGATGCAGGGTTGAGATATTCATTTAGAATAACAGAAGATCAGTTTGCATTAGGTAATAGAAGGTTAATAAATCATACGCCATACCATTTCTTAGTCTTAGCATATGCCCACAATAATTGGCAAGAACTTGATGTGATATCAGGGTTTGGTCAAAAAAGAGCATATCTTGAAGGAAGGGGAAATGTTGGAGGGCCGAATGGAGGAGCGTATACTTTAGTCCCACGTCCAATAGTTTATGAGCAGTTACAAACAGTTTATGGAGATGGACCTGCTATCACAAGGTTGTCAGGTGAAGGTAATCCTGGAATATTCTTAGATCTAGATGATAGTATGTACGAAATATTGTTTAATGGAAGTGGTAACGGTAAAGTATTATACAAAAGAGGTGCCGGTCCAATCGATGTTAAAGTAGTAGACCCTTTAAGAATTCGAGATGGAAAATTCAGGCTAGAGATAACTGGTAATTTTAATAATGCAAGAGCAACTTGTGCATTTGATGATGGTGCATTGTGGAAGTTAACAAATTTGGAGTCAAATGAAACCATTTTTGAAGCTAAGCCTTTAGCGTTGATTAAAGAATATATAGTCAATAACTACGGGTTTTCTATAAATGTTTCATTAAACAGTGAAGCGGGTGCTGCAGGTGAAGGACCTAATGGTGCTGTAGGTGCTAGATTAGAATACAAAGATCCAAGTGGGCCAATATGGTTTAATGCTTATAAAGACGGTGGAACTAATGGAACAGATGAACCGATAACGGATCAGTTTAGCTTTGTAAGAAGTGTCCCACAAGATAAAAATTCTACATTAGCTCGTATGGGAGATGGGTTTTTTGTTCCTTTTTTGTCTACAAAATGGGCAAATGATTCAGCTAATCCTAGTTTTTATTTATCTCCTGCAGCTAAAGAGATTATGGGTTTTATGACAGGTAGTTCTGTTAATAGCTTAAGATTTAGAGATTTGAATAATGTAGATATAGTATTTACATCTGATAAGTCTAAGTGGAGTAAATGTATAGTTGTAGAAAGTACTGAACCTACTTTTGATGATATGGCCACAGTAGGTGGGCGAAAAAATTTCGAGTTAAGAAAAGCTCCTTCTATTGGTAAAAATGGAGAATTATTAAGTGATGGTACAGAAGGATTTAGTTATTTCCCTGGTTATGCTGTTGATGTCGAAACTGGAAAGAGATTGAATATATTTTTCGGAGAGAGTAGTGTGTATAGAGATAGTACATTTACGTTTGGAGATTCGATTGTTAATATGAAAAACTATCTAGATGGAGATAATCCTATAGGTGGAGATTTGATATTTAATCCATCATCACAAACAGTTATTGAAGAGTTTATATTAAGAGATCCAATTACAGGGGAATTATTCTTTACAAATAAACTGGAGTCATTTGTTGGCGGTGGGCAGCATTATATATATGTCACTAGGCAAGAATATGATGGATGTGCATCATTTGCTCCTAGATTGACTAGGAATTCTAATGGATCAGTAGCTAGCAACCTTAATAGAGGTAAGGTTGGTGCTGCAATTACATGGACGTCTTTCCCAATAGGTGTAAGCAGTGCTCCATTATTACCACTTGATAAAGGTATTATTCCAAATGACCTTACTGTGAAATTAAGGGTAAGCAATCCATATGGCTCTTCTAGAAGATATAATATTGAAAAAGAGAGAGATTGTGAAACTGACGGGGATCTACCTGTTTATGAATTCGAGTTTAGAAATGCGGAGTCTAAGCAACTTACAACACAAGATGAATATGTAGGTGCGTTAGAAAATGTAAACGTGGTACCTAATCCATACTATGCATATAGTGCTTATGAAACTAATCAGTTTACAAGTGTTGTCAAAATAACTAATTTACCTGCTAGAGCGACAGTTACTATTTATAGTATCGATGGTAGTTTTATACGACAGTATAATAGGGATGAGCGGGAAGCAATTTTAGCCGGTGGTGGAAGGCCTAATTCGACTTCACAAGTTTACCCAGATCTGGAGTGGGATATGAAAAACTTCAAAGAAATACCTGTTGCTAGTGGTGTTTACTTGATTCATATTTCAGCACCGGATTATGGCGAGGAGCGTACCATTAAGTGGTTTGGAGTTGGAAGGAAGTTTGATCCAAGTGGATTATAATAAAAACAATTTTCGGAGGACAGTTAAGCTGTCCTCCGGTTTAATAAATTTTAAACATGATAAACCGAAACAAAATGAATATAAGAGTTTACACAATTTTGTTTTTTTCACTGTTATTTTTGAACTTGGAAGCAGGTAACCCTGACAGACAAGGACAAGCTGGAGCAAGTGAATTATTAATGAATCCTTGGGGAAGAAGTGCTGGATTACATTCAATGAGTACTTCAAGTGTACAAGGTGTAGAAGCAATGAGAATCAATATTGCTGGCTTGAGTAGAATTAATAAATTAGAGTTGAGTCTTTCTAATAATAGACTTTATAGTGGTACTGGAATGAGCCTAAATAGCTTGGGCTTTGCTACCAAGATGGGCAAAAGCGGAGCTTTGGGTATAGAATTGGCATCGCTCGATTTTGGTGATATTCCTATCACAACAGCCAATCAACCTAATGGAACTGGAGGTAGTTTCTCTCCTAGTTTTATTCAGCTAGCGCTTGGCTACTCATTTACATATGCAAACAAAATTTCAGTAGGTATGCTTGTAAGAGGTATCACTGAGAGTATTCCAGATGTAAGTGCTTTCGGTTTTGCAATAGATGCAGGTGTACAATATGTATCAGGTGAAAAAGATAATTTTAAGCTTGGGATCTCATTAAGAAATATTGGCTCTCCTATGGTAATGGGTGGCGAAGGTCTTTCCACCAAGAGGAATAATCCTGATCCGAAAGGTGGTACAACATATGAAGTAACATATGACGCTAGGGCTGCTAGTTTTGAACTTCCATCAATGCTGAATATCGGTGTATCTTATGATATTTATATGGGCTCTACTAATTACTTTAGGGTGTTGACAAACTTCACTTCGAACGCATTTTCTAAAGATCAAGTTGGAGTTGGAGGTGAGTTTTCATTCATGAATCAGGTTGTTTTGAGGGCAGCATACAAACTGGACCTTGGTGAAAGCGACATTGAAACTAATAGTATTTATACTGGGTTTGCTGGAGGCGCTTCTGTCGAAGTTCCAATTAATAAGAGCAGAAGTAATAATTTAGGAATTGATTATGCTTACAGAGCAACAAATCCATTTAAAGGAACACATAATTTTACTTTACGTTTTAGTCTTTAAAGAAACTTTTTAGAAGCTTAATTCGTTTATAGTAGAATAAGGTTATAATACAAACGTTTTCGTTTATCATTAAACGGAAACGTTTGTTTTTTTATTTAATAAATAGTAATACAAATATCAATGTCCGGAATTTCATACATGACCCAAGAAGGTTATGAAAAACTAAAGAATGAACTTGAAGAATTAAAAGCTAAAGGGAGAGAAAATGTAGCTAAAGCTATTGCTGAAGCAAGAGAAAAAGGAGATTTATCTGAAAATGCAGAATATGACGCGGCTAAAAATGCTCAAGGAATGCTAGAGATGAAGATTAATGAAATGGAAAAGATGTTTTCTACCGCTAGGGTTATTGATGAAAGTCAACTTGATACATCTAAAGTTACAGTTTTAACAAATGTAACAATTAAAAATATAACTAATGGAGCTGAAGTTACTTATAAATTGGTAGCTGAAGCTGAAGCGAATTTAAAAGAAAAGAAAATATCTGTTAACTCTCCAATTGGTCATGGATTATTAGGTAAATCTGTTGGTGAAATGGCTCAAATTCAGACTCCCGCGGGATTGATTAATTTTGAAATTGTTAATATCTCTTTGTAATGTCAACGATATTCTCGAAAATAGTAAATGGCGAAATGCCTTGTTACAAAATACTTGAAGATGAAAAGTTTTTGGCTTTTTTAGATGTCTTTCCATTGGTGAAAGGTCATACATTAGTAATTCCTAAAAAAGAGGTTGATTATATTTTTGATCTTGAAGATTCTGATTTAGCTGAATTACATATTTTTGCAAAAAAGGTAGCAAGATTACTTAAAAATGCCATTCCATGTAGAAAGATAGGTGTTAGTGTGATAGGTCTCGAAGTACCACATGCTCATATTCACCTAATTCCAATGAATAATGTATCTGATATGAATTTTAGTTCTCCTAAATTATCGTTTACGGAGGAAGAAATGCAGAGTACCCTTGATAATATTTTGTCCAAATAATATATTTGATGCTACACGTTGTTTTGGGCTTTGGTGTCGTTTTTCAAATATAGGATACCTAATACACCTACCAAAATAAATAAAATGGAGATGTATTGGGCTTGACTCCAGTTAAGTCCAAACATTTCATACTTGTCGTTTACCCTAATTTGCTCTATGAAAAACCTTTCTATTCCATTAATAATCATATAAGTAAAGAAAATCATTCCTGGGATTTTAAACCTATGCTTATTAAACCATAAAATTGCCATTGCTATTAAACTAAATACAGTCTCGTATATTGGCGTTGGATATACTTTAGGATTTAGCTCATGGCAATATCGCATGCCACAACTTCGAACACAGCTATCTTCTTGGGAAAGACCTTGTGATATGGCAGATTGATAGGCAGATGGGTCGCAACTAGCCAAGAGCACACCTTCATTATTTACATTATTAGGATACTCATAAGACCATAACCAATCAGGTAAAAACCACCATTCTGGTTGCGCTGCAGCAATAATACCCCAATCACCATCACCCGATAGTTGACACCCAATTCTACCAATAGCGTAGCCTAAAAGGATACCCATGCCGCCTATGTCCATCATATAATAAGGCTTTATGCCTAATTTCTTTATGTACCAAAGGACAGCTATAGAAGCAAGAATTAAGCCACCGAAAACATTAAGTCCACTACCAGAGAATAATGATCCTATGGGATCTTTAAAAAAACCTGACATATCTTCAGTAATAGAAAACAACTTGCTACCTAGTACGCCCGAAAGACCAGCAATAATGATAATATCATTGGTTTTTGAGGATGGGTATTGCATATATTCTGTCGTTTTTGGGTTGGGATCTACTTTACTATTAGTCCAAAAGTAGTAGACTGCGGTTACTACAGCTGCTAAAATACCAATCCACCATGTACCAAGTTTTGAGAATATATAAGAAGCGGGATCACCTTTGTATTGGTCAAAATTCATAATTAACAATGGTAATTTTGCACCAAAAATTAGCATAAAAACACTATTGGTAACTATATCTGTAATACTGAGTTTTGCTGATGTTACTATTTTAACTTTTTGTGGTAAGATTAGTCCTGCTTTTTCTTTTTGTTCTAATTCGTATTTTAAAAATATTCCACAAGCCATTAGTGCAAGAACTAACAGAAATCCGAAAGTTTTAAATATTGAAGTCCAATTATCGACAGAAGTTCCGAATATATCGTTAAAAAAGTAGGAGAGATCAGGATACATAATAACAATTTTATGGAACAAAAGTATGAATATCTTACTACATAATTGAGATTAGCATGATATTTGAATTGTAAATCGTATCTTTGTGTACTTAACATGTGTATTAGAATTTTTGCAGCAACTACCTAAATAATTTTTATAACTTAATATAATATTTCAAATGAAGTATGTTCATTCTTTACTTTTAACTATTTTTTTGTTTTCAAGCACCATAATTGGAGCACAATCTCCAGGACTGGTGGTCCAAGCTGGCTTGTCTACAGCATATGCAAAAGATGGTAACATTACCAATAAAAATCAAGGTCATTATGGTTACTTCATAGGGGCAGATGCAAGAATATTGGAAGGTGGTATGTATTTTATAATAGGAGGTCAATATCATGCAACTAGTCTGACTTCTACATCAGGTCCAGAATTTTTTAAGAATAATGATTGGAAAATATTAATGACTCGACTCGGATTAGGGTTTAACTTAGTGCAGTTTTCGGATAAGTTAACATTGAGATCAAAACTTCTGGGCTCTATTAACTTTAATCTAGATTCGCCAAAGGATGCTTTAAACATTCCTAATTATGAAGATCTTAATGATTCATTTCTTGGTGCCACAACTGGTTTAGGCGTAACTATAGGTTTTATTGACATAGATCTAGACTTTCAATATGGATTCATAAATGCGTACACTAAACAACCTAAGTCCACATTTGACTTTTGGACTCTTGGAGTTGGAGCGCACTTTTAAAAATGAAGAAACAGTATTTTTAGACTAAAAATGGATTGGTTCTTTTTTCGACACCTATGGTAGTATGTTCACCATGGCCGCTGTAAACAATAGTTTCATCTGGAAGTGTCATGAATTTACTTTTTATCATCCTAATTAGAACTTCAAAGTTTCCACCTGGTAAATCTGTCCTTCCTATGCTACCTTGGAAAAGTACATCTCCAGCGATGAGAATGTTACTTCCTTTGTTGTAAAGAGATATGCTTGCAGGTGAGTGTCCAGGTGTAAAAAGAACTTCTAAATTTGTATTTCCAAAACTTATTGTGTCCCCTTCATCAATAAAGATTTCTATTGCTGGTGATTTTTCATATGATATGTGATACATCGCAGCAGTCTGAGGCCCAAATTCAAGCACTGGAACTTCACCTTTATGACACACCAAGGTTAAACCATATTTGTCTGCTACATACTTATTACCCAATATATGGTCAATGTGGCAGTGTGTGTTTAAAAGGTGAACAGGCGTAAGTTCATTTTGTGAAATAAATGTTGATAACTTCTTTCTTTCTTCATCATTATTGCATCCAGGGTCAATAATAACACAATCTTTAGTCTCGTCAAAGATTATATAAGTGTTTTCATAAAAATCATTAAACGTAAAAGATTTTACCTGCAACATAAGTTTGGATGTTATAATTTGAATTGCACAAAGCTATAAAATCAATAGGTTTTTAACATAAAAAAGAAATATATTTTATTTAGTATTGCTAAAAACTTGTTTATTTACTAAAAAGAATGTTATATTTGCGTCCGCAATTGATGGTCGGGTGGCCGAGCGGTTAGGCAGAGGTCTGCAAAACCTTGTACAGCGGTTCAAATCCGCTTCCGACCTCAAAATATAGACCACACTATTTTAATTTTAGTGTGGTCTTTTTATTTTGTTACAATTCGATTGTGTTTTATTTTCAATCGCAGGGATCTTCACAAATGTGGTTTTTAATTTTTATGTAATTGTTTTATAATCTTGAAGAAATCATTTTATTTAATTCATTACCTTTAAGCCATACTTTTCAAGTGAGTATAATTATGTAATAGTAAGTGCACATCACCTTTCATAAAAAATCTAAGCATATTTAAGTATGAACCAACACGAGTTGTACCCAGGCAGATTATTAAGTGTAGATTATCAACAAAACGTTTTTACAATAATTACAGAAAATCAATGTCACATTAAAATATCTGTTTTAACTGATCAAATAGTTAGAGTCAGATATGGCACTGATGGTAATTTTGAAAAAGATTTCTCTTATGCATTAAGTAGCAGATTTGTACCCAATGCAGATATTGCAACTTACATTGATAATCCAAATCATGTGGAAATTAAGACTTCTGCCATGATCGTTAATATAAATAAATCAGATAGCAAAATTATATTTTCAGATCTTGAAGGTAAAATAATCTGTCGAGACGAGAAGGGTTTTCATTGGGAAGAAAATACCTTACATGGTGGTAATATAGTCAAAATGGGAAAAGTGGTCCAGGAAGGTGAACACTTTTATGGTATGGGAGATAAAACAATGCACCTAAATCTAAGAGGTCGTAGGGTGACCAATTGGGCGATGGATACATACGGATTTAAAAAAAATGAAGACCCAATTTATAAATGTATTCCATTTTATACTGCCGTTCATAATGACAGGGCCTATGGAATTTTCTTTGATAATACCTTTAAGGCACATTTTGACTTCGGTAGTGAAAGGAGATCAGTCACCAGTTTTTGGGCAGAGGGTGGAGAGATGAATTATTATTTTATTTATGGTCCAGAGCTTATAGATGTTACAAGGCGATATTCAAGTTTGACAGGTAAACCGGAACTACCTCCTATGTGGGCTTTGGGTTATCAGCAATGTAAATGGAGTTATTATCCTGAATCAAAAGTGAAGGAGATCACAAATAAGATGAGAGCTCTTGCAATCCCATGTGATGCTATTTACTTGGATATAGATTACATGGATGGATTCAGGTGTTTTACATGGGATAAAGAAAAGTTTCCAGAGCCAAAACGTATGATATCTGAACTTAAACAACAAGGATTTAAAACTGTAGTCATTATAGATCCTGGTATAAAGATAGATGAAGAATATCCAGTTTTTAAGGAGGCTATTGAAAATAATTATTTTTGCCGAAGGGCAGATGGCCCATATATGAAAGGCAAGGTATGGCCGGGAGAATGTTATTTTCCTGATTTTACTAATCCCAAAGTGCGTAAATGGTGGACGGGTTTATTCCAAGAACTTATAGAGGACATTGGTGTAAGAGGCGTTTGGAATGATATGAATGAGCCAGCACTCTTTGAGATAGAAGGTAAGACTTTTCCTGATGATGTTAGACATGATTTTGATGATAATCCATGCAGTCACCGTAAAGCTCATAATGTCTATGGTATGCAAATGGCAAGAGCTACCTACAAAGGAGTCAAAAAATATAACAATGGTTTGAGACCATTAATTATTACCAGATCTGCATATGCGGGTACTCAAAGGTACGCTTCCGCGTGGACTGGAGACAATATTGCATCATGGGAACATCTTTGGGTGGCAAATATGCAGTGCCAAAGAATGAGTATTTCTGGGTATTCATTTGTAGGCTCAGATATTGGTGGTTTTATAGATCATCCCACTCCAGAATTATATATTAGATGGATACAGTTAGGGATTTTTCATCCTTTCTGTCGCACCCACAGTTCTGGAGATCACGGTGATCAAGAGCCATGGTCATTTGGTGAGGAAGCATTGAATATCGTTCGAAAATATATTGAATTAAGATATAAACTTCTACCTTATATTTACACTACTTTTTATCAACATGTCGTAGAAAATACACCGATATTAAGACCAATTTCTATATATGACCAACATGATCATGATACTTTGTATAGGGTAGATGAGTTTTTGCATGGGGATCATTTATTGATCTGTCCTGTTCTTGAACCAAATGTAAAGTCAAGATATGTTTATCTACCCAAAGGCAATTGGTACAGTTTCTGGGATAATACACTATATGCTGGCAAGAAAGAAATACAAGCAAATGCGGATTTAGATACAATACCTGTTTTTGTGCGTGAAGGTGCAGTGATACCTTTTCATCCAGTAATGCAATATGTGGGTGAAAAAGAAATCGATCAGTTGACATTGCATGTTTATTATGGTGGTGAAGGCGTATCTAGTTATCTTTATGAGGACAGTGGAGATGGATATGATTATGAAAAAGGTATTTACAATAGAAAAAAATTTAAAACCTTCTCATCTGATCAGTCGTTTAAAATGACATTAAAAACAAACGGACATTTTGAACCAAGTTACAGTACATATAAAATTATTGTACATGGGTTACCATTTATTCCTACAACAATTGTTGTTAATGATAAAGAGATCACTAAGGACGGTCATTATTTCGAAAACAACTCGATTGTCTTGATTGCGGATAGAATGTCATTTATAAATTTTGAAATTTTTAAATAAAAACTTGCTAATTTTACACCAAAATTTGGCAAAGCTCGTTAAAAACAATATGAAATACATTTTAAAAGTCGCAATCATATTATTGATTACTGTAACTAGTGTATCCGTTTCGGCCCAGAAGGGTTATGAATTGGGTGGATGGTTAGGTACGAGTTACTATTTTGGGGATTTGAATACCAACCTAAAAATAACTAAGCCAGGGATTGCTTTAGGAGTAATTGCCAGATATAATTTTAATACTAGGGTTTCTATTCGTACGTCTTTAAGTTATGGAAGAGTGGGTGCTGACGATGCAGACTCAAGAAATAATTTTGAACGAAATAGAAACCTGAGTTTCAGATCAAATATCTTTGATTTAAGCAATGTTTTAGAATTTAATTTCTTCAAATACGAACATGGTAGCCGCACTTATAATAAGACACCATATTTATTTGGCGGTTTTAATCTTTTTCATTTCAATCCTGTAGCTGAGCTTAATGGCGAAAAATACAAACTTAGAGACTTCGGGACAGAAGGACAGGCAGTTGGCCAAGAATACAGTCTCGTCAATGGTGGACTAGTAATAGGAGGTGGTTTTAAATGGGATATATCTGCTGACGTGAGTATAAATATAGATATAAGTACACGGTTTTTATTTACCGATTACTTAGATGATGTGAGTTCAGTATTTCCGAGCAAAGCAGTGTTGGAGTCTACTCGTGGAGCTACAGCCGTTGGGTTGTCTGATAGATCACTCGTAGATGGATTAGGAGATACAGGCAGGCAGAGAGGAGATACTAAAGGTAAAGACAAATATACTTTTTTCGGTGTGTCGATTTTAAAGTATTTCGGAGGTATTGAATGCCCAGAAATTTCAAGACCAAAATGGAAATAATTGAGTTGTAGAAATTATAAAAATAAATTTGATTCTTACTAAATTTCATTTTCTATATGGTCATTTATAACCCCAAAGATTGGTGGAAGCTCATTTTTACCCTTCACAAGAGTGATACATTTAGGATGATGTTACCTGGTATTTTAGGGGTTGCTTTTTTTACTGGATTAGTGGCATATTTAGAGAATGATGTTTTAGGTGTTACTTTCAAAAACACGACCGCCATTCACGCTTTAGTAGGTTTTGTATTATCACTTTTATTAGTATTCCGTACCAACACAGCTTATGATAGATGGTGGGAAGGTAGAAAGCTTTGGGGCAGTTTTGTAAATAATTCCCGAAACTTAGCATTAAAATTATCAGCTTTAGATCTTACAAAGGAGGAAAAGTTGTTGTTTTGGAATCTGATCAGCAACTATATTTACGCTTGCAAGGAACATTTAAGAGGAACTTTAAAGATGGAAAACTTATCTCTAAACGATAAGTATAATACAGAGTATTTTTATGAAGTTTTACACATTCCAAATAAGATAATGAAGGCAATCTACTCCGAAATTAACCAATTGTATGTAGATAAAAGGATTTCTGGTGAGCAATTACTTTTTATTAATGAGGAGCTAAAGTC
>JBGSOH010000270.1:0-3323 GCA_041739205.1 Saprospiraceae bacterium | reverse complement strand
TGTGGATGCAGACCTTGGGGTAGTAGGGGTGGCACAGCTATCTGCCCATTCAGTCGGATACCCTTGATACAAATCTAGAAATGACTGCGCTTCGTGCACAGCAACTCCGTTCTGAAGATAACACGAGTTTGCCAACTCTGTGATGGCAGCATAATCTGTGGTAGATATGGAAGTTTTGCCACTAAGCATATACCCAAGTCTTTTGACCATTAGGTATTTTTTCTTCTGTACCCAAGATTGGCTTGGTAAGAAGCTACTGAGTGTTGTCAGCATTGCATTTATATTACCTACCGCACGCGTATTTACGGTGGTTACAAGATCATTTAAGTCAGAAGATATATGCGATATCCTTGTCCGATATTGATCCACTAATGGTGTATTGGTAAGGCTAGTATCACTTTGCACCAAAATGTGTAACGTATCTGCGTACCAATTGATAGAATCTTGCATCGCTATCCATAAATCACGTTCACTTGGCATAAGTCTATTAATCTCTTTTTCATCTCGATCTAGGTCTATTACTTTTCTAAGATCTGTACTAGTATTTACATTATAAAAATTGACAAGTATTGGGTCAATAGAGAGCAGATCAGGCATGTCTATCAGTTGATTAAGCAGGTCATATTGCGCCTTCCATAAGTTCTGACCATAAAAATCATTATTTAGCACATTGCCTTGTGTAGTGGCAAGCATATCATTGACCTTATCAGGATCGCCACCTATCAGACCACTATCCGTAGTAATGATGATCAATGTGTCAGGCTGCTTAATATCAGGTATCAAATATGGTGGCACATTACAGTCAGGTTTTGTTGCGCATGTTGGAGCTTCAAGGGTTGGTTGATTTGTAAACCAAACATTAGGACTCACCGTCGCTGGTCGAAAAACACCGAGTGCACTAACCTGTGCAGGATTTACTAAAAATGGGGATTGAGTATAATCAGATGAGTTGATGGCCTTTGTGGCTCCTCCAGCAACTAAATTTTTCCATAGATTTCCTGTTTGACTTTGGGCACCTATTCTTGCTCCGCTAGGAAGACGTAAGCCAATACCATTGTTATACATTTTGTTCTGTTTGTATCGATTTACGGTGCTATTCACACCTTTAAACTCAAAACCATAAGCTGCACCATCAACAGTATTACAACAATATAGATCATTACTTGATCCTTCGGTAATGAAACCACGATGTTCAGGTGTTGTGCCATTAGGGGTAGGAACACTATACACATTATTCCGAAACTGATTTCCGATATTTGACTTTAAGTTAAAACCCACAGCGCTTGCTATAGCTGAAGAGCAAGATGTGACATTATTGTCAACTAAAAAGCTTTTTGTCAAATGCATTTTAATTAGATTGTTTGGAGAAGAAGCTGTGACACCATTTCCCCTTAAAGAATACCGTCTTGCTCCATCGACAGTTTGGATGTCAATTCCAATGGATCCAGGATAAGAAAGTGAAATAGTATTATTGTCTATTTGAACATCTTGAGCAGCTGTTATACTATTCAACCTTACTCCAGTAGTAAAACTTGAAATAGGGCTATTGTTTCTTATCACAATACTTTGATTGTTTCCATTATAAACATTAATTCCATGAGACCCAGATAATCCAGTTAAAATATTGGAATTTATTAGGATTAATGCATTATTACTTTTTCCTACAACGACACCTTTATTACAAGAATTTATCAAGTTGTTAGATGCATCAATATATGGAGCATTTGATGCAAAAATGGCGACACCTTTTAATGTTGTTTCAAGTTCTGAAAGGTTAGCAGGAAATGTACCATCTATATTCAATTGCTCAACATTAATATTAAAAGTGTTTCTTTTTGCTGTGACTCTTGAAGAAGTTGAAACAATACCGTTTAACATTCTGCTACCACCTTTAAATTCATTAGGGGCCTCCGTAGTACCAGAGATATTTATGGTAGTATTATGCACATAGACTCCAGCAAATGATTGTCGTAGGAGATATCCTACCTGATCTTGATACTCAGGCAGCCAAAAAAAATTGTCACCTGGGGCACTAAAAACATTTCCTGACATCGCCTCCACCGTTACGGTTTTATAATTATTAGATGGTGCTCCGTATATAGAAACATAATTGTTCTCAAAATTTGAATTTGTAAGACTAAGCGTAGATAATTGATTTAATCTAATGGCATATTCCGCACTTCTTAAAGTGGAGTTGTCCATCAAAAACCTACCTCTACCTAGTACATTAATACCTTTCCACATCTGAGTACAACCTTGAATTATCGTATTACTAATCAACCTAAAGTCAATATTTTCATTTTTTGTAATCTCTGCTGCAGGATCCATTCTGATGTCACAATTGTCAAACGTAAAATTCTTATCGATAATGAGATTACCACAGACAATGAACTTGCCACCAATTACACTATTAGCATTAGGAAAAAAAGCACTAATATTCGTTCCACTACCTGCAAATAAATGGGTATAATTCTGTGCTCCAGGTGGCTCGCAAGTACAAGTCATTGGCGGAACTATACATTCTATTTCAACTACTTGTGTACTTACTTCTATATTTCCACATTTATCATTTATAGAATGTCTGATAGTATAAGTTGCATTACTTGTATACGTATGGACAGGAGGATTTTGGTCTGTACTTATGGTGCCATCTCCAAAATCCCATTCATGTGTTTGGTGGTTATTTGTTTCAGTTGGTATTACAAGGACTTCATTACATGGGTCGATTGTTACAGTAAAATCTGCATTTAAGGCACAATTGTCAACATTTAATGCTACATTATCTAAAAAAAAGTTTCCCCCAGCATTAATTAAAAAGATATATTTTATATCTTGGTCAAAATTTGATGTCAAAATAGGCAAATTGTGTTGCATAAAGCCACTTGAAGGGTTAATATTAATGGTTCCTAAGCACAATGACTCAAATATAGACCCATCTCCACATACTGTGATGTTCCCACATTGTCTATTTATCCCTCTATCATTAATATCACAAGGTGGCTCTGAACTCCCCCATATTTCTAATGTCCCTCCAGACCCACTAAATAAATCAAATGTTAAGTCCAATGAGCAAAAGTCAAACGGGCCATTATAGACTTCTAGGACGATTGCTTCATTATCATGCGGAAAAGAAACATAATTGTTGCCATTTGAACTTTTAATATCAGCACTGGTGTTATTGCAGTCTGGCGTATTTTCGAAATAAAATGGAATACCAAATGTCACCCAACTTTCTGGTGTAGAAGATTCAAAATCATGGTGACATAAAGTGTTGGTACACTCATTATATGGTATAAACTCACAATCACAATTCTGATCGAAAA
>JBGSOH010000181.1:0-2509 GCA_041739205.1 Saprospiraceae bacterium | reverse complement strand
ATTTCCCAATAAATCAGCTGCTGTTTGAGGATTATTAAACGTAATGTCAGAAGGTTTAATAGTGACAATTTTGGCAGGTATATTACGATTAGACTGATCCCATCTTGATGCAGATACGACCACTTGGTCAAGTGATAAAATGTTTTGAACCAACTTAACATTGAAACCGTTACCTTTTAACACATCGTATGAAAAAATTTGAGATTGATAGCCAATTAAGGAAATTTGAATTTCATTTGATAAATTCAACGAAGAAATATCGGCTTGGCCGTTTTTGTCAGTTAAAAAGGATTTTGTTTTACTAATATCAATAATGGAAACAGATTCCAATGGATTTCCTGTATCGCTGTCTGTAATTGTGATGTTTTGGGCATTGAGCAAACTACTACATAAAATAAAAAGTAGATATATAAAATATCGTTTCATAAGTTTGTTTTTATTAATTTATTAATGGTTGAAAAGAAAAAATAAATCTCTTCATTTTCTATATTAAAATAGAATGAAGTATGGATTTTATCTTCTTTGATAATACCACCACAAAAGTATATTTATTCAAATTTCAATCGCACATAATACACTATACTACTAATCTAATACAAATTAGTTGTTATGGTTCAATCAAATAAATAGACATAATACTATAGGAAGTCAATTCACCATATTATGTTATTTACCTTCATTGGACGAAAGAAAAGTGTTAATTTAAATTTGTGACTGTAACTATGAGTTTTTTGGAGGAGGATGGGGGACTGTGTTAAAAAGTTGCTTTATAAAAACTATTTCTTTATTATTTAAAAGATGTAAAGGGATGTCTTGATTCAGCTTATATGCTATCATTATGACATTCTGGAATGTATAGAATTGTTTAAAATATTCAATCATTTTGGCTTCTTTTTCATGTTGAAATGGAAGTTTTTCATTGTCACTAAAAAGAAGCTTGGCTATTTGTTTTTTAATTTTAGTTTCTTCAATATCCCAATAACAAGTATATGATATAGAATCTTTACTTTCTTTTGCAGATATGACATCATACATCTCACCCAAAAACTCAAACTCTCTATCGTGTTCCCATTTAACTATGTTCTTAATATCTTTCTTTGCGAAGGTTAATATTTTTACCACATTTTTATTAAATCCTTCATTTCTTTTTTCTTCCACTTCATTTTTAACCATTTGCTGTTTTACCATAAAATATGACCATATCACTAGCATGGGCAGGCAAAGAGTTAAAATTAATATGTTAGATTTCCAATTCATTTGTTTTTATGACTATTCTGGAAATGCATTTTTTGCCAGCTGAGCGTCAGGACCTGTGTGCATGTACCATGTGGCAGCAACTGAACATATAAATGAAGCAATAATAGCTCCTACTACAGGAAGTAAAAACAAAATATTGGCTACTAAGCCTATTATTAATGTGGCACCTGCATATTTTCTTACTATTGAAGCACTTTCTTTAATTTTTAAACCAAAGGTATTGTTGTAGTTGTCAATAAAAAAATAACCAACAAAATAACATTGAACCAACCATTTAAGCACATCTTCCAAAAAATCAGGCGCAAAAATACCCACAAATATTGAAATGATGATCCCAATGATAATTTCAATAACCCAATTTCTAACGGTTAATTGTAGTACTCTCCATTGTGACTGAATCATCTCACTTAGTGACATGTTGATTTTCATGTTAGATAGAATTTCGATGGTTTTATTAGAAAAATAAACGACCAACATTTGGATAAGTATGAGTAATACATATTTATTACTACCTGCAAATAACGACTCAAAGCTCATGGATTTATTAAAAGCGGATGATGCAATTTCGGAATTTTCAAAGTTTGCCGCATAAAGTGCTTCTGTATTTGATTTTACATATTTCACTAAGGACCACACAATTAGAATCCCGGCTATTACTAGAAATGTAAGTGCTAATCTATGTTTCATAAATCCCTTCCACAACTTATTGTTAACAATAAATGGAAATGTATCCAACATAATATGTGTCATCTCACGGAGCTGTGTAAAGAAAATAGAAGGAGTCATCTTGATTCTTATTTGGGTTTTGATGCATCAAAGATAATTTATTTGCAAATAGCCTGTTAAAAATTAGACGAATGCTTAAAAAATGTTGTTCTTTTACGTTCTATTTTTTCTAGAAGTATTAAACAATCACTTATATGAAAGCCATATATCTCAAAAAATACGGTTCCGCCCAAGAGGCATTTGTAGTCAAAGAAACTCAGATACCTACGCCTAAAGAAGACGAAGTACTCATAAAAGTCAAATACTCAGGCTTGAATTTTGCTGATGTGATTGCTAGAAGAGGCATGTATCCTGACGCGCCAAAAAATCCTGCTTTGTTAGGATATGATGTTACTGGAGAAATCAGTGCAATAGGCTCTACAGTCACTGAATTTAAAATTGGTCAACAAGTGGTGGCCATGACAAGATTTGGTGGCTATGCTGAGTATGCGGTTACCAATAAAAATGGTGTAGCTGTAGTTCCTGA
>JBGSOH010000154.1:0-4447 GCA_041739205.1 Saprospiraceae bacterium | reverse complement strand
ACACGTTCCGACTATACTCCCACCACATTCCCACCGAGTTCCCACTAAGTTCCCACCGAGTTCCCACGAGTTCCCACTGCATTCCCACTAGATCCCACTGATGCATTAAAGTATCAGTCCAAGTGAATAAAAGTATCATATAGGAAAATGCCCAAATTTTTAAAGCTTTACCTACATCAATAACACAGCAATTCCACAATTCCACAATTCAGCAATTACCCCAATTCCACAATTCTACCGCTCCAAACATCCAATTATGGCCATCCAATCGTATATATTTTAAATTTGATTACTAGAAGCGAAAAGTATGGTGTAAATTCGCCCTTCAATAATCAATTCAATTAGATAATATATGAGCTATTTCAAACCAGAAGATCTCAAGAAGTTTGGCGAAATCACTGATTTACAACCAGAAATGGGACGTAAGTTTTTTGCATGGTATAATGAAGTTTTCAAAGAAGGTGCACTCACCGTTCGAGAAAAAAACCTAATCGCCCTTGCCGTTGCACATGCAGTTCAATGTCCATATTGTATGGATGCGTACACTACGTCATGTCTGTCATCAGGAGCCGACGAAGAACAAATGATGGAAGCTGTCCACGTAGCCGCAGCCATCAAAGGTGGTGCTACATTAGTCAACGCTGTGCCTATGATGAATACCATCAAGTCAAAACTTATGTAATATTTTTGTGTTCATATCAATTCAATCAAGCAATATTCTATACTAAAATGGGTGTAAAACAAAGATCAAAATCGCTGAGTACCACAGACAATAAAATGTCTAGTACTTTTTACCAATTAGATGTGCTAAATGGCAAAACATTGGTAGATGACCAGTTTGAACCTTTTATTTCTAAAGTGGGTCACATCATTACACCCGTAAAAACAGCAATCTTTCAGATAAACATAGGTAAACTTTGCAATCAGACTTGTGCCCATTGTCATGTGGATGCAGGTCCAGACAAAAAAGTTGAAAATATGGATAGGGCTACTTTAGAAACTTGTCTTCAAATCCTAAAAGACCACGACATTCCTACAGTAGATATTACAGGTGGCGCGCCAGAGATGAATCCACATTTCAGATGGTTTGTAGAAGAATGTACGAAGTTGGGTAAAAAAGTGATGAATCGTTGCAATCTTACCATCATCATGGCCAATCCCAAATACCATGATTTGCCTGAGTTTTTTGCTGAAAATAAAGTCCATGTAGTATCTTCTTTGCCTTATTTTACCAAAACTCGTACAGACGGACAGCGTGGAGACGGCGTTTTTGAAGATAGTATTGCAGCACTCAAAAAACTCAATGAAGTGGGTTATGGTGTAGAAGGTAGCGGACTTATGCTGGATTTAGTCTATAATCCTTCAGGTGCATTTCTTCCAGGCGATCAAGCATCATTACAGTCAGAATTCAAGTCGCAACTAGCTAGACGATATGACATTACGTTCAATAGTTTATTTGCCATCACCAATTTGCCAGTAAGTAGATTTCTGGATTATCTCGTGGAGACAGGCAATTATTCAGAATATATGACTTCACTTATTGATGCTTTTAATCCTGGTACGATTGATGGTTTAATGTGTCGCAATACATTGTCTGTTAGTTGGGATGGATATATCTACGACTGTGATTTTAATCAAATGTTGGACTTAAAAGTGGCATCTTCTACAAAGCACATTAAAGATTTTAATATGGCGGACCTAATGACTAGGAAAGTTGTCTTGAATCAGCATTGTTATGGCTGTACCGCGGGAGCAGGTAGTAGTTGTGGTGGTGAAATTGCTTAATATTTTTAATTCCACTCCAAATAGTCTTTTTTTGAATAGCGAAATAATGTTTATTTATACTAAATTGATAATCAAATGCTTCCCTTAAGGGTTAGGGTAAAAAGCGTTTGATTATCAATTGGTTTTAGTTTTTTGAGTGGATTAATTTTTTATCCTTTTATAGTCAACCTTCACACAAAATCTTCCTGAGAATGCTAACTTTGCATCTTCACCAAGTACAAAAACAAGATATTGACCATTAATGCGTTAAAACTCACCCAGTTTAGAAATTACGAAGCTGGAAATTTAGTATTTCACAATAAATTTAATGCTTTTGTGGGGCTAAATGGTATGGGCAAAACCAATATCCTTGATGCCTTGTATTATCTATGTCTTGGCAAAAGCTATTTTTCATCAGGTGACAGAATGGTCATTATGCAGTCCAAAGATTTTTTTAGAATCGAAGGCACTTTTGATACCAATACCGACATGGAAAAAGTCGTGATCAAATCTCAATCAGGGAACAGAAAAGACATCGAAGTTTCAGGTAAAAAAGTTGATAGGATAGGGGATCATGTAGGCAAGTTTTTGTGTGTGATGATCGCGCCAGCAGATATTCAGCTCATGCTAGAAGGCAGTGAAGAACGACGTAATTTTCTGAATAATACCATTGTACAGACTGATCGCAGTTATTTAGATGACCTAATGCTCTACAGTAATTTACTTAAAAGGAGAAATGCCCTACTAAAAGCTTTTGCGGATCAACGATATTTTGACAGTTTTTTGCTAGAGTCCGTGAGTGCAGGAATGTACGCGCCAGCTCAGAGAATATTCGAAAAACGAAAGGCCCAAGTAGCTCAAATGCAAGATATTTTTACGGAAACATATGCAGAGATTTCTGGTCAAAGAGAATCTTGTAGTATCACTTACGAAAGCCAGTTGTACGCAGAAGATTTGGAGTCATTGATGAAAAAGAGCTTGGACAAAGATAGGATACTTGCAAGGACGTCTTTTGGAATTCACAAAGATGATTTGATATTTACCATGAATGGCGAACCATTAAAACATTTTGCATCTCAAGGTCAATTAAAATCTTTTGTGTTATCTCTGAAACTGACACAATACAAACTATTAGAGACAAATTCAGGCAAAAAACCTGTTTTATTGTTAGACGATATTTTTGATAAATTGGATCCTAGCAGGGTCAAACATTTGTTATCATTACTATTGGATAATAATTTTGGACAAGTATTCATTACGGATACCAATGAAGATAGAATGGTCAAAGTATTGAAAGAAATTGATACAGAATACAGTATATTTACCGTAGATTGCGGAACTATTTCTTGATTTTATTCATTGAAAAACAAAAAATAAATCATGGGCAGACACAATGATAAAAGTATAAAAGAAGTCTTGGGCGAATACATCCAAACCAACAAACGTGTCTCAAAAGGCTACCACACTGCCCAAATCGAAGAAATATGGAAGGAACAAATGGGACCCATTATCAGCGGATATACCCAAAAGATTTACTTTAATGATGGCATCTTAAGGGTTTATTTGACATCAGCCCCATTAAAAAAAGAACTACTCATGGGTAAAACCAAAATCATCCAAATCATCAACGAAGCTGTAAAAGAAGAACTCATCACCCAAGTCGAAATATATTAGTTCTGCTTAATAAGATTTAAATCATAACTCACTTCAAAGTTTGAAAGGCTTTAATTTGAGTAACCGTAGGTGAAACCTAGGGTAATCAAACAAGGCGAAATATTGCTTGAGCTTTAAAGGAATGAATATAATCAAAACGCCTTTCAAAGCCTGAAAGGCTTTAATTTGAATAACCGTAGAGGAAACCTACTGTTATAAATCAAGTTGAAATATATTGCTTGAGCTTTAATGGAATGAATATAATTAAAACGCCCTTCTAAGCCTGAAGGGCTTTAATTTGAATAACCGTAGGTGAAACCTAGGGTAATCAAACAAAGCGAAATATTGCTTGAGCTTTAAAGGAATGAATATAATCAAAACGCCTTTCAAAGCCTGAAAGGCTTTAATTTGAATAACCGTAGAGGAAACCTACTGTAATAAATCAAGTTGAAATATATTGCTTGAGCTTTAATGGAATGAATATAATCAAAACGCCCTTCTAAGCCTGAAGGGCTTTAATTTTAGTAACCGTAGGTGAAACCTACGGGTAAAAAAGATGGGAAAAAACAAGCCTGAAAGGCTTGAATTAAATAAAATTGTGAAGCTAGATGATACAATCTCCATCGTAGTGTCCAGTTATTAATCAATTTGCACTATCTTTGCACTTTCAAAAGAGATAATAAACATGAGTAAAAAAGGTAGAGTACTCGTAGCTATGAGTGGTGGTATAGATAGTACCGTCGCAGCAATGATGCTCCACGAAGAAGGGTATGAAGTAGTAGGCATCACCATGAAAACTTGGGATTACGCCAGTGCAGGTGGATCCAAGAAGGAGACTGGATGCTGTTCGCTCGACTCTATAAACGACGCTAGGCAAGTGGCGGTCAATATGGGATTTCACCATTTTATAGTAGATATCAGAGAAGAATTTGGTGATTATGTCATAGACAATTTTGTAGAAGAATATATAGCTGGTCGCACACCAAATCCATGTGTTCTTTGCAATACCCACATCAAATGGAGCGCACTA
>JBGSOH010000149.1:0-18485 GCA_041739205.1 Saprospiraceae bacterium | reverse complement strand
CAGCAGAACCCGACATGAAATTTGGTGTTAATTACTTCAATCTCATGAGAAACTTGACTTGTACTGGGTTTTTTACGTCACAAATAGGCATAAAAGACATAGGATATGCAGGAAATAGACCCAACCAATGGGACGGTGTACCCGATGATGTTTTAAAGAAATTTAATCTTTCTTACGACCAAAAGACCTTAGACCAATGTCTTAAAATAGAAGATCAGCAGAAAATAGCCGTTTGGGATGACGCTGGAAATCTCATTGGATAATACTTTCTTCAATAAAAGTTAGGATGGTTAAAACGTATTTGAGTCATAGTTTGAATGATTTGCCACAATTGGTACAAGAGATATTGAGAGATTGTATTGATTCAAAAATATTTGTTTTTTATGGCAATTTGGGTGCTGGTAAAACCACGCTGATCAAGACTTTATGTCAGCAACTAGGTTACAAAGGAGATGTGACAAGTCCTACTTTTTCATTGGTCAATCACTATAAAACATTGGAAATTGACATTTATCACATGGATCTTTACCGTCTCAAAGACAAGGAAGAAGCGTTAGAGATAGGTATAGAAGAGTATTTGTTTAGCGGTGCTTATTGTTTTATAGAATGGCCTCAAGTAGTTATTCCTTTACTCGACGAATCTTATTACAAAGTACAAATAGAAACATTAGAAAACCTAAGCCGAAAAATCGACATTGAAAAATGGTAATAATTCAAGCAACTTCTAATAAGGGAAGGTTCCTTGCTATGCTTACTTTAGACCATTAAACGGAGTAAAGTGATGTGGTTATTCTATAGAATACCACCAAATTCTGTCCCCATGGGGACAAAATATAGGTAGAAAACTATCCCCGTGCCTTTAGGTACGGAACAAAAAAATCTGCGAAATCTGCGTAGTCTGTGAGATATAAAACTCATATTGCTCAAATGAACCCCAAACCTGTCCCATTAGGGACAAAATATCGGGAGAAATAAACAATGAAACCCCATCCCCGTGCCTTTAGGTACGAAACAACTTTCGACCATTAAAATATAACCCTACATAATGTGAAGCTTCCCCTGAACAAGCAATCGTGTGCAGCTTCAGCGGCATCAGCAATTCAACCAAATAAGCAAATCCAGCAAATTAAAACAATCACTTCCTCTTCACCATTTCCCCAATCGCATCATCCCAATCATTATGCCCACCAAATTTCACCAAACCTTCACGTTGCAAACGATGTCCATGCATCACATCTTCATGATTATCAATATTATTAAGCAATCCTTGTCCATTAACTACTTTTGAACCACCTTTACTACCTGCAACATGCAAACTTTGCTTATCTGACGCAACCATTTCTCGTCCGCATGTATGCATCAATTTTTCTTCTTCTGTATCTACACATATGTTATCAGCAAAATCATTCTCCACCAAATCAAGCACAGACATGTAAGTCATACCTGTGATATCTTGAATTGTCCCTTCTCGCCACACTTGCATAATGATAAATGTCCACGGAGTATTTGTTTCATTGGGTTTTGGCAGGGTGAAATCACTAAAATCTATCTTCTCATTTCGGTGACATGCGATCGATAATGCATGTTCATAATTGGCCACTCGGCCCTCAAAATCTATGTGATAATACCCTATTTTAACTGTCATTTCGTTACCTTCCACCTTTTTTCCGAAGAGTATTTGACGATTCAATCTCCATGCTTTTTGATCAGGTGTTTTTTTCACAAGAATGTCCTTATAAAACTCGTTGTAATACTTGTGAAAGATATTCAACTTACTGAAAGCCAACTGTGCAGGCGCATTTTTGAGACCATTTTTGAGTTGTCTTTTACCCTTAGGTTGCGTCTCATCACTACGCAAGGTTTTGAGCAAAATTTGAATAACTGCCGTAGGATAGGTATGGTTGGTATACCCTTTAGTGAGATGCATCAATCCCTGTCTGAACAGCTGTCCACCCTTGGATGCAATCGCAAACTCCGACTGATTTTTACGTGTTTCTTCATACTGCGGTGCCGTCCGCATTTTTTCTAAATCGACCTTACCAATGGTCCGACTTGTTAGTCTACCATCGAGGTAATAACTTAGTACATTGCCTACTCTACCTACAAATTGAAAAAGCGAAACTTGTGTGCCCATAATTAAATAATTTTATTACCTTAATAACGAACGAAATGCCCCATTTAATATGGCCTTAACGGAACTTTAACGCTATTTCTGTTGACAGTGGGATTAAATAAATTTTTATATTTGAAATTTTAACACTTTTCTTAACATTTCCTCCTGATCGGATGTATTTACTTTGGTAGTATGGCCCTGAGACACTACTTGATTTCTTCCCGATCGGATGACTCAAAGACATCCCATAAGTAACTATCTTGTTCTCTACTAAAAAACTTAACATCTTCGAGCCTTAGTGGCAATAGACTTTTTAAAAAAAACCACAAAACCTGCCTATTCTCTGAGCAAAGTATCGTATCTTCATATTTGGTATATGGGGTCTTTCGCCTCAAAGAAACCATACCACTACCTTACCTTTAAAATTCCATAAAAGCTATCAAAACTATCATTTTTCATCAAATCCAGTCTAAGGTTGTCCCGACATTGTCCCGACTTTGTGCCGTGGTTGTCCCGACTTTGGCCCGACGGAGCTTAATAGGAACTCCAAGGACCCTTAACCTTCTGTCCAATGACAACCCGATTATAACACGACAAAGTATAGACTTTGCAAAGCCATCTTTCCATTAATAGAATAGTCTAAACCGTCTAAACATTTATGGGTAATTCAGATATATTTGTTCTTTTATCAATCAAGTTAATGTACTAATTTTCTTATTTTTATAACTTTTGCTTATGAATTAAATACAAAATAAGTAGCTTTGTCACCTATACCATACATGATGAGCAAACTGAACAAGCCAATAATATTTTCAGACTTTTTTACAGAAGGACAATACGAAACCGAAGTAGAGACATTAGCCTACAGCGATAAATCAAAAAGCCTTACCATAGGTGTACCCAAAGAAATAATCTTAAGTGAAAACAGAGTCGGCATTGTCCCACAATCTATCAGGACACTCGTAGGCTATGGGCACAAAGTAATCATTGAGTCAGGCGCGGGACTTAGATCCAATTTTAGTGACCATCATTATTCCGAAGCAGGTGCAGAGATTACGGCGAGTAAAGAACAAGTCTTCAAATCTCAAGTGCTGATAAAAATCGCTCCACCGACATCAGAAGAGATAGACTTGATGCAAGCAGATCAAATACTGATATCACCGTTACAACTTCCCGTTCTCAAAGACGATTACCTAGAGAAGTTAAAGAAAAAAAGAATTACCGCCCTTGCTATGGAGTATCTTCAGTCAGAAGATGGTAGTTATCCTATCGTGCGCATCATGAGCGAGATAGCAGGTACATGTGCCATTCTCACAGCGGCAGAATATCTAAACAATACAAGAGAAGGTGGACGTGGCATACTTTTAGGAAGTGTGTCAGGCGTACCTCCAGCAAAAATCGTCATCCTTGGAGCAGGCGTCGTGGCAGAAACAGCCATTAAAGTTGCCATTGGTCTAGGAGCATCTATAAGGGTTTTTGACAATAACATCACTAAATTGATGCGTTTGCAAACAGCTGTTGGTCGGCATTTGCATACATCATCGATCAATCCAGTTTATCTTGCATATCAGTTGACAAGTGCGGATGTAGTGATTGGCGCAGTGCATAGTAAAAGTGGTCGCACTCCGATCATCGTATCCGAAGAGATGGTCTCAAAGATGAAAGATGGTGCAGTCATTATAGATGTGAGTATAGACCAAGGCGGCTGTATAGAAACATCACAACTCACGACGCTAGAAAACCCTAGTTTTGTAAAACATGGTGTGATTCATTATTGTGTACCCAATATTCCATCAAAAGTGAGCAGAACAGCTTCACTAGCCATAAGCAATATCATTACACCATTACTGTTAAAAATGGGTAGTGGTATGCATTTTGATAATATTTTGTATGAAAATCATGGCATTCGCAATGGTTGTTATACCTACAAAGGTTGTATTACAAATGAATATCTCAGCAAAAGATTCGGTTTGAAATACACGAGTCTCGAATTATTAATGACTAGTAAGCTTTAACAACATTTTTTAACATTATATACAAAAGTAAAGATATAAAAATGGATTTAGGAACCTTAATCAGCAAAGTGAACAAATATAAACAAGTCTTAGATAACACGAATAAATATCGAGAAGCATGGCATGGTGAGGTAAAACCAATGCTCATCAAGACGCTCGAAGAGATATTAAAACAATCAGACTTGCCCAAAGCTGAAATTATCATAAAAGACAATATTGAAAACCTAGAGTCTGTTGTCTTGGATCTCGGTAGATCTAGTAGTGGTATCTCTGAAAATGTAGAAGATTCAGGTGTAAAACGTACGATGATCAAATCAAACGGCTCTTTAATTTACCAGCAATTATTTAATGGTAAAATCATCGTCATGTTGGTCAGTCCACATATAGAAGGTTATGGACAGCCGAAACCGCCATTGTCTCTAGAAATATTGAGACCTGACGAATTGAAAGTCCCGTTTATCATCAGACACATGGAGTCTTTTCTAAAAGATATCACTGATTGGGAAGATTTTGATGATGACGAACCACAAAAAGCATCTTCAGGTTTTACGCCGATAGGGTTTAACCATTCTACGGTTGTTCAAGAGTAATTAGATTTTGGAAAACTAAAAACACAAATCATCAAGTGCTAAGAATACTAATAACAGTTTTCTATTTCTCCTTCAATGGTGCTTCAGTAATAATATGACAGCTTTTGAGCGTAATTAGAAACTGCTATAAGATAATTGAACCTTCGAATGGTAATAACCAAAGACGACTAATCATTGTAAAACTAATGATAAAAAGTAAAATCTCACTAAAAGGACTTGTGATCACAATTCAGTATTAGTATTTTCTTATCTTTCTATAAAATACTGCTATTAAGCAGTAACCAATGAGGCGTTTTGATGGTTTCATGCGGAATCGCTATAATAAGACAGTGTAGAAAGATAAAAATTTGTATCCTTAGCTAATAAACCGTAACTTTGTGTGATTAAATAATAGAAGGAATGACTAAATAGAAGGCAAAGGACTAGATTTCTTGTTTTGATTTAGTTTTAAGTTTTTTGTCAGAACTTCTATCAGTATAAAAGTAAAATATGTTAAAATATCTTATTGTAATCGCGGTAGGTTATTATGTTTACCAACAATATTTTTTGGTTAAAAATCCAAATAGTATTAGTCAGAAAGATAAACAATCAAATCTGAACAATACCAAAGAAGAATATGTTGATTACGAAGAAGTAGAATAACATTACAGAAGAAAAATAGAGGTGGACTTATCAGGATTAACCAAGCTTAACAAAAAATCATTTGAAGATACTTATGACATCATAGATGACACAGAAGATTTTCTTATAGTATTAAAGAAACACGGTGTTGCAGTACAAGCCACAGACTCAGAGCAAGATGACCTTGAAAAGATCCTTAAAGATAAATATAAAACCCCCATTTTTGTACTTAATCGAATAGATCAACCCGTCACAGGATTGGTTATTTTTGGCAAAAACAAAAAATTTACGGAAGCATTTACAGAAATGTTTAAGGAGCGAGTTATTAAAAAAACATACTTAGCAATAGTGGCAGGTACTCCAGGAAAAGAAACTACAAAACTTACTCATTTTATAAAAAAACTACACAATCGAGCCATGACGGCAGACGAGAAGGTAGACGAAAACTTTAAAGAGTCCGTACTTTATTATACACTTATTCAGTCTTTTGACAACTATCATTTATTAAAAGTAGATCTTGAAACAGGTAGATTTCACCAGATAAGAGCACAATTAGCTACTATGGAGATGCCCATTAAAGGGGATTTAAAATACGGTTCTAGAAGACCAAATCTTGATAGAAGTATTTGTTTACTATCTTATAAACTTGCATTTACCCACCCATTTACGGGTAAAAAATACGAATACAAAGCTCCATTCCCGACCAATGATGTATTATGGGGACTCGTGGATGAAAAACTGGTCAACGATTCTTTTTAGTCAATTCCAATCCCTTATAAATAAAAAAGCCATTCCCAAACAGCTATGGGAATGACTCAAAAACTAATTAACTCAAACTTCTTTATATTACATTCATATTTAGTCTGTATACATCAGGCAACTCTGCATTACTACCAAAATTGACATCCAAATCTTTGACAAGCCCATTTCTAATAGAATAAACCCAACCATGAATCCAGAGACTTCTACCATGTTTCCAAGCATTTTGTACAATTGATGTTTTTGCCAAATCCATGACTTGCTCTTGGACATTAAGTTCAACAAACCTATCAAAACGTTCATTTTCATCGGCGATATTATCTAATTCCACGTGGTGAAAACGGTATACGTCTTTAATATGTCTAATCCAGTTATCGATAAGTCCAATATTTGCATTGCCCATAGCCGCTTTGACGCCACCACATCCGTAATGTCCACAAACAATAACATGCCTTACTTCTAAAACATTGACTGCATAATCAAGCACACTGAGCATATTCATATCCGTGTGGAGCACCATGTTTGCGATATTTCTGTGGACAAATACTTCACCTGGCTGAGTACCAGTAATTTCATTTGCGGGTACTCTACTGTCAGCACACCCTATCCACAATAAAGGTGGTTTTTGGCCATCAGCAAGTTTATTGAAAAAGTTTTCGTCTTCTGCTAGTTTTGAGGCTACCCAGTTCTTATTGTTGTCTAATATTTGTTGATAAAACTGACTCATTATGATTTTTATATTTTGTTTTTAATAAATTATTTTTCTTTGGTTAATGTCTCTATCAATTCAGTATTACTTCCTGTCTGCGTTCTGTCTTCTACCCACACATTTCTAGATAAATCGTCTGAATTCTCTACATTATGGTGTTTGTCAAAACCTATGAGGCCAAAATCGATGTTTTTAGAAACGGCACCATATTCTTTGTATTCACGAATTAAATCGAGTACGTCATGCGCTATGTAAATAGAATTGGAAGCATCTATTATAACTTTGGAGTTTTCAGGTAAATTTTGTAATGTCATTTTGATCGCAGCTTTGTTAAGAAATGAAACTTCTTGTGCTAAATCTATGTGTATAACGTCACCATCATGATAGGTTTCTCTCTTAAAGAAATATGCTTTTTTTGCATTTCCTATCAAAATGAAGATAAAACTTATGGTCATGCCAATAGCAACGCCTTTTAGTAAATCAATAAATACTACCGCGAGCAGTGTCACAATAAATGGCAAAAATTGGTATACTCCCTGTGCCCAAAAATGTTTAACCTTATCTGGACTTGCAAGTTTGTAACCTATCAAAAGAAGTATGGCAGCTAAGGTAGCCAATGGAATCTGATTCAGAAGTGAAGGAATTAACATCACAGAGATTAAAAGCATTAACCCATGTATGATCGTAGATAGTTTTGTCCGAGCACCAGAATTGATATTTGCAGATGTACGCACGACTACAGATGTCATAGGTAATCCACCTATCAAACCACTCAATAAATTACCTAAACCTTGAGCTCTTAACTCTCTATTAGGATTAGAGTATCTTTTATATACATCCATACGATCACCAGCTTCAATGCATAATAGTGTTTCTATAGATGCAACCACAGCAATTGTTGCAGCTGTCAGCCAAACACTAGTATTAAGTAATCCAGAAAAATCAGGGAAAACAAAAATTGAATTAAAATCAGCTAAGCTCTTTACCACTGGCAAAGTCACAAGGTGTTCTGCCTGTACGGCTAGGGAAGAACCTAGTGCTACAAAGATATTATTCAAGATGATGCCTGATATAACGGCGACTAAAGCTCCAGGTATCAGTTTAAGTTTTTTCAGGAAGGGGATTTTATCCCATAGTATCAATATTATTAATGCTACAGCCGTAATGATGGTAGCTCCAAGGTGTATGCTCTCAAATGCAGAAATTAATGATGTAAGAGAGTTTCCTCCTGACTTTTCCTCAAAGAAAAAATCTCCTTCAGCATCTTTGTCATATCCGATCGCGTGCGGTATCTGCTTAAGAAATATAATTACCCCAATACCTGCCAACATACCTTCGATGACGTTATTAGGAAAGTAGTTTGATATTGTACCTGCTTTTATGATTCCCAATATGAATTGTAGCACACCTGCAAGAACCACTGCTAGCAAAAACAATTCATAAGACCCTAGTGTCGTTATGGCGGTTAGTACAATGGCGGTCAAACCAGCAGCTGGTCCTGATACGCTTACTTGAGAATTGCTCAGAGAACCAACCACTAAGCCACCAATAATACCTGAAATAACGCCTGCAAAAAGTGGTGCACCTGATGCTAGTGCTATTCCCAAACAAAGAGGTAATGCTACCAAAAACACCACTAATCCAGAAGGGAAGTCGTTTTTTATAAATTTGAACGAAAGAAAGTTATTCATTTGTTTTTTTTGATATTGTATCTATGGTTGATAACCTTATTTTAAAAGCATATCAAAGCCATTAGCATACATTGTGAAACTTGATAAATGGAATTTAGCATCCATAAACATCAATCAGCCATTCTGACTAAAGACCAATTACCGAGTATATACATGTATTATGTATGCTCAAATTGGAAATTTAATAGAATAGAAAAAAGTTTTTAGATAAACTCTGGAGGACTGTAAAAATCAGGTGTGAAATAAGTGCCTCTGTAGTCGTAAAGTGTTTCGTAGTTTTGATAGGTAAATTCTAACACTAGTGATTCTATTTTGTCAGCGTTTGCATTCAAAATGATATCTAAGTTGAAAGTTTGTCTGTCGGTTTCTTCTTCGCCACCATTAGCTTCTTTTATTTCTTCTGTTACTGCTACAGGTACCATACCTTTACTCCAAGATTTCACAATAGAAAAATTTAGGAATAAAAATATAATTAGCAGACAAGAAGATACAAATTGGCCCTTGGACATGTAAACAACTATTTAATTTTATCTAACAAAGCTTATATTATTTTGTTTAATGTGCTCTTATAATAATACTATAATAAATTACAATAAAGCCCCACCAAAAGTTCGTTTAGTGGGGCTTTTTATAATATTAAATTTTTGTGAATTTTAAACTTTGTACATCTCCATTGATACTTGCTTTTAAAAAGAAGCTGCCACTAGGCAAAGATTCTACTGGAAGATTCATCACGTCTGACCTACTTGTAGTTTTATATTTTTGATTCATCCATATTTGTCCAGTTACATCTAATATTTGAAAATCAATGTTTGTATTCTCTAAATTTCTAATCTGGACATTTACTATGTTAGAGACAGGATTAGACAATAGTGAAATATTTTTTATTGATGTTTGATCAATATCTTCTAAAGAAGAAAGGGATCGTTCTCCATTACTAAACCAGACAGCCCATCTTTTACTTGTTGTAAATAACGTTGGTGGTGTAGTAGTCGATTCGATTTTATTTGTTTTAAGATTTATCAAACCAGTGTTTATAGATGTACTTCCTTCATTATCAAAAACGAGCTGATTATCCTTACTGCTGTAATTAGGGTAACCGAGTGCATTGTTTTCGTAAATAAGACCTATATCTCCTGTTTCTATATTTCCACCCAAAATAGATACGTCACCATTTTCGTCGATATAGTCAAATGCGATGATATATGGACTATTTTTGGAGAAGGTTGGATTTCCTATGCTTACATCATTAGGTAATGAAGTATATAGTTTTTCTACTGTACCTAATGAAAACGAATTTGATGTGTTATTCCAAACTTTTATAAAACTGATATCCCAATAAGTTATAGATCCAGAAGTATTACTTTTCAACTCATTTTCTGCATCATAAATGATATACTCTCCAGTAATATCAAATTCCATAGCATCTGCATAATTAACATCTCCTGTGGACACACCTTGTGTATAGGTAGGATTGTATAATTCAAATGTGTTGTTAGTTGTCGTGGTTCCAAAGTTGAAAACAATTATTTCGTTATTTTCTTCTGTCGTGAGTGCTGCGATTTTAGAACCATCTTTTGAGATGATGGCATTTCTCCATACAGGGCTAGAACCAATAACTTGTTCTTCTATGGCGGCAGGATTTTTTGACCAATCTATTGTGATGTAATATAATAAATTATCACTTCCTACAAAAACGATCTCACTTCCGTCATCAGAAATACTTGGCTTAGAAAGCACCGACTGAGTCGAAATTTGACCTAAACTCTGACCAGAAGTATTGTAAATAAACAGACCACTATTGTTTCCACCTGTGGTAAGTACAAATTCTTGTCCTGGGTTTGTTTGATTATCAACTTCATAGTCACCACCTTCATTCCCTAAAATACCGACTTCATCAAATGCTTTTTTAGCGGCATTAATTTCAGTAGTGCTAAAGAGGTCCGTCGTTGCTTTTATAACTGCTACTCTGCAATCTATAAACTTTGAAGATTTGGTCAGGTAAGTAGACAGTGCTCTATAAAATACTTTTTCGGCTTTATCTTTTCCTACAGCAGTTGCAAATTTAAAGAAAGCAAAATTTGGAATTCCACTATTGATATGTACACCACCATTATCTTCTGAACCTTGATATCTTTCATTATAATGACGTGGTTGCCATCCTTTATCAAAATTATTTGTAGGAGCACCATTATGTGGATTCTCCAAATCTCTTAATGCACCTGATGGGAAAAACGATGTTTTGACGACATCTTCTCCTATTTTCCAGTCATCTCTATCTATCATTGTTCCAAAAACATCTGCAAATGACTCATTCAAAGCACCTGATTCTCCTTGATACTCTAGGTTTGCTGTGCTTTGGATAACACCATGTGTCATTTCATGGCCAGCTACATCCAAGCCACGTGCCAATGGTTGGAATGCTACATCACCATTGCCATAAAACATTGCTGCGCCATTCCAAAAGGCATTTCCCATAGAATTACCGTCTTCATCAGCGACATTTATCAGTGAGACGATGTTACCACCAGAACCATTTATTGATCTTCGATTGTGTACAGTTCTAAAATACTCAAAAGCTTTTCCACCGTTATAGTGAGAAGAAACACTTGTTTTGTTGCTCCAGGTATTGTTGTTTGATGTGACATGATCATAATTGAAGTCATCATTTTGAGGAGAAGTGTCAAATGCATCTATTGTCCAAATAACACCTTGTGGATCATTTGGTAATTGAGCAGCGCTAGAAGAAAAGATATCTCTAGAACCATCTATCATGTAATATTTATTACCTACTTGATATGTATTTATTTGTCTACTTACATTAAATAAGTCTAGCGCATTGGCCGTTGCTTTGCCATCCATAACCAAAGATTCAGTGTGGCTACAAGATTCACCTGCACCGTGTTTGTGGTTATGAAATTTACAAATACTCTGAAACTTATTAATTACGCTGCCTGTATTAGCATCTATAAAATACTCCCATCTTTCTATTAAATTTTTGTATGTAGATATATGGTAGGCTAAATAAAACGTGTTTTCGTATGGATAAATGACAAGGTTATTACTCGTTTTTAGATTTCCAAATATTGGATCGTTTGTATGTTTTTGCATTTTGGTCTCACCCAGATCACTTCTACAGTAATCTAAAGCCAATTCTGAATCAAATGAAGGTGTTATGTTCTCCATGTCTATTGTAGGAAAATAACTTCCATTAAGAAAATCAAAAGTCTGATCTGAGCCGTGTATTATGATTTCTGCACCATAAACGTCTATGTTTTTGACCTTTTGTTGAAGTTTTACATGTGTATATCCTAAATCATCTGTACTAGTAGATTGTATGGAAAATTCATTTGATGGATCTTTAATCTTCATAAGTGGAGCTGCTTTCTGAAGGTATTCCCAAGCTAAGACTTCCGAAGACAGACTTCTATTACCAGTATTTTTTAGACTTCCTTCGATATAAACAGGTACATTTCTATCATTTAGCATACCTGGTTTTAAACCGCTTTTGAGAGCATCTAAGCTACCTTCAGGCATAGACTTGTAAGATAAATTAATATGATTGTTTGTCAAGGAGCTTTCTTGATTTGTGGGTTTCACTAAATTGATAGTGCGCTCTTCTTGGCTTATTTTGATTGTTGGGTCAAAATCTACTTTTTTAAATTGAGCCTGAATAAAAATGGTATTCAGAAGCAAGATGGCTATCAAAATGAGTTTTTGTTGTGATTTCATCTTTTAAAATGATTGGTTTTATATGATTTTAAATTACTTATTTGACGTTCTTATCTTTAACAGGTTTCATTAAAATGTCAAAGTATGTAGAAATATTTGTGTTATCCAAAGCGTTTTTCCCCCAAGTTAAGATTTGTTTTTCACCACCGATGTTGCGTTCTATGAAATAATATTTGTTGCCGGGATCATTCAATATCATTTTATCCAGTCCTAAGACAGTATAATTTTTAAATATTTGATTGGTCATTTCTGTAGAAACATTTGCAATCTTAGTAAACATAGAGTCTCTAGCAACAAAGATATCTCCAGAATCATTTAAATAATATCTATTGACTTTTCCTGTAAACCCTCCACCTGTACCGAATGAAATATAGACTGTTTTTGCTGTGTTTGGGTCAAATACAGGTTTCTTAGTACCACAAGATATGATGTGCATACAAAGAATCAAAAGAAGGAAAGATGTTGTAAATCTGTACATTAATAAAACTGTTTAGACATGATGTTGAGTCGGGGATTCTGACTATAAACAAATACAAAAGTAACAATTATTTGTATACAAATTTTACAATTAGAAGTTATGGTTAACGGAAATTGACAAAACCTTGTGATTTTAAAAAAATATAGCGCAAATTCTGCAATCTTGAGTCTACTCTGAAAACTATAGAATTTTGAAAAGTAACGATTTTTTTACTCTGCCGCTAAAGGATTTGTGTTCTTCATCAATTAGGTATAAAATAATTATGCGCCTTAATGTTTTCTGTTTATTAGGCTGTCGATTAATGTTGTTATTTCTTCGCGTCTGTGTTTGTCTATTTTGCAAGCATTTAAATGAGAGATGGCAAGGTCACGATATGCTTCGATCACTTGAGCGGTATATTCTTTTACTACCACAGATTCAAATATTTTTTTTACACTATCTATTTTTTCATTTTCATCAAAGGTATCATTGATGTCATACCATTTTTTCAACTCACTTTTTTGAGCGTCATCTGCCAATTCCATGGCTTTCAAGTATAAGTATGTTTTTTTATTTTGAATGATATCACCTCCTATTCGTTTACCGACACTAGAAGCTTCTCCAAAGGTATCTAAAACATCGTCTTGTAATTGAAAGGCTATACCAAAGTTTTTTGCAAATTCATATAGATGTTTTTGATCTTTATCATCGGCACCTGCCAAGATAGCTCCCATTTGCACAGATGCTGCCATTAGTACAGAAGTTTTTAGTGTGATCATCTGAAGGTATTGGTCAATTGTCACATCGTCCTGTGTTTCAAAATCCATGTCCATTTGTTGACCTTCACATACTTCAAATGCCATTTTATTAAAAACATTAAGTAAATCAACCGATGTTTTTGCGTCTTTGTAGTCTAGTAGATATTGATACGCTTGAATCATCATCACATCTCCGGTGAGAATGGCTGTGTTTGTGTTGTATTTAATATGTACCGTTGGTTTTCCTCTTCTGATCTCAGCTTTATCCATTATATCATCATGAAGCAAGGTGAAATTATGAAAAATCTCCACGGCCATAGCAGCATTTAAGGACCTTTCTATATCCTTTTTGTAAAAATCATAACCCATTAATACAAATACAGGTCTTAATCGTTTTCCACCTAGTGATAAAATATAATCAGCAGGTTGGTAAAGATTAAAAGGCTCTCGGGTAAGAGGGTGCTCAGATAAGTGCTTTTCAAAAACTTGGATTAAAGGCTTTATTACGTCCATGTGACAAAAATACGTAAATATTAGGTTTTATATTAATTGATGGTAAATTTAATGTATTTAATTGTTCTACCATTGATGAGATGTGATTTTTCATAGTAAGTTTTATATGATAATTCATCAAAGGCAAGTGGAGAAGCATAAATATCATCATTTTGGTACAAAATATTTGCACCTTCATACTCAGCAAGTCGTTCTAAAGTGAACTGATAAAGCGTATCATCATCGGTTTTTAAATGAAATATTGCTCCAGTTTTAATGATTGTCTTATATCTATCTAGAAACGGTGGAGACGTCAATCTTTTGTTCTCCTTGCTTTCGCGCAAGAATGGGTCTGGGAAAGTTATCCATATTTCGTCTACTTGTTCTGGAAGAAAAAACAAAGCTATTTGTTCTATACGTGTCCGTAAGAAGGCCACATTATTCATTTTATTATTTATAGCTATAGTAGCACCAAGCCATATTCTTGCCCCTTTTACATCTACACCTATAAAATTTTTATCAGGGTAGGCTTCTGCCAATGCAATACTATATTCACCTCGACCACATGCTAACTCAAGGACTAAAGGATGGTCATTTCCAAAATGTTCTTTTGCCCATATGCCTTTCATTTCGACTGGATGATCTTTACCTTTTATGAGGCTTGGGACCTTAGGATCATAGTTTTCATAGACATTATTATAAGACAAAATGTCTGCAAATTTTCCTAATTTATTTTTGTTACTCATGTAAGACCGTTTGGGTTTGATGCAGCAAAACTACTATTTTCAGACGAAGTAAAAGACATTAGGAAATATTTAACTAAATATTTTCCATTTCTAAGCATGCAAAATACGCTTGAAGGTCGTTTATGATATATCAATTTGTGTATCTTTGACCCTTTAAAATAAAAAGTGATTAAAATGATCAGGCAATATATCCTTTTGGGTGTTTTAATATTAGGTGTTTCTGTTCTTTCGGCTCAGAGTTTTGGTATCCGAGCTGGTTTGAATTATACAAAGTTTTCTGGACCTTTAGAGCAGGGCGTAAACGAAACCAATAGTTTGTCCAATGGGTTTCACTTTGGTGTGAATTATGCCTATAAATTTGCGGTTAAGCTCTCAGTAAAAGGCGAGATATTGTACACTCAAATCGGTACTAAGTACGATTACAATGGGGAGTCGTTTTATAAGATTCCCATAGGAACTGGACATGTCTACGAAAAGGGTAACTCAAAGATTGAAATGAAAGTATCAAACGCTTACATAGCCTTACCTATCACAGTACAATTTGAAGTTTCAAAAAAGATAGAACTTAATCTAGGTTTGTACGGTGCTTTCTTAATTGGACCGAAAGGAAATGGCACGATTGTTTTTGAGAGTTATGAAAATCCTACAGGGATAAGGTTTAGCCAATCATTGATACATAGTTATAATTCTGATGTAGCAGGTCAATTTGGTGATTCTAGGACTCAAGGACCATCAATATTTGTAGATGGAGAAGTAGTAACGCTTGCACGTAGCCCTGGCGCTTATTATCATTATCAAGCTAGTGAAAAAGTTGGTAATTTGTATAATAGGTATGATTTTGGTTTGACGGGTGGTATATCTTACTTTGTCAACAAAGGCTTTTACTTCGGAATCAGATATGACTTTGGATTAATTGATATCACTAATAACAAAGTAGATCATAAACGCAAAACGTATGACGAAGTCAACAATTTGTTTAATTTTAGTGATGATTTTGACCGGAATGTAGGCATTCAAGCTTCGTTTGGGTTTAAGTTTTAGTAACCCGAATATTTTAATCAAGTATATTATTATTCTTCTTCTGTATTTCCTTCAGGAAATTCAATGGTGGATGATACGGCATAATGGTCCGAAAAACTATCTTTTATAATGTCAAAAGTATTTACTTTTAATGCCTTATCTACAAAGATATAATCTATACGTAGTAAAGGAATTTTGCCTGCATAGGTGGTGCCAATGCCATATCCGCGTTCTCTAAATGCATCTTGACCAAGTTCTGAAAGAACGTGATACGTGTAGGACTGAGGTGGATCATTCAGATCGCCTGCCAATATATTCTTGTAAGGTGATTTTTTTGCATGGCCCTCTATTTTTTCCGCTTGACGGCTTCTAGATAGGTGATGATTTCTAAATTTACGGAGCATTCCTTTGATATCATACCAAGCTTTTTTCTGGTTGATTTCAGTTTGGTTAGCGAGTTTTTCGGCGTCTGCACTTATTCGATTAGACTGTAAATGGTATGAATAAACCCTTATGGTATCAAACTTAAGGTTAATATCTGCCCAAAGACAAGAGTTTGTAATGGTGCCAAAATCAATCTCGCCTTTTTTGATAAAGGGGTATTTAGAAAGGATCACTGCACCTTTTTCTTTATAGTACATATGATGTGACGGGAATGTCTTCTTTAGAATATCATAGGCATAATCACCCACTTCTTGTATACAGAAAATGTCAGTTTCTTTGTATTGTTTTAAGAATTCAATAAAAGCCTCTTTCTTCTCATCACGATTTTTTTTCTTTTTATCATATCCAAAAGATGCATTACTGATATTATAAGTCATAAAGGTAATGGTCTCACCACCTTGCTCGATGATTTCACTATTGAAAGCAATAAAGCCTTTTAACTGACTGTATCCCAGTGCAATACATATGAGGGACGGCCACAAATATGATGTTTTTTTAAATATCCAAAAGACTACAAAACCAAGATTAAGGATAAGAAGTACTGGGTAGAAAAGTCCAAAAAATGAAATCGTCCAAGTCAATTCTGGATCTATCACAGGTGCTAAATAAGCAAGCAGGGTAGCGATTACTACACAGATATTTAATAATAATATTCCCTTGTCCAGAATCTTCAAATGATTATTTATCTTGGTTTTTAATTTTTACTTGCTTGGTACAATACATCTTTTTCTTCATCGGTAAGACTGTCATAACCGGTCTGTTTTATTTTGTCTAAAATTTCATCTACTCTAGTCGGCACATTATAAGAATTTTTTTTCTCTATGGTGTCTCTTTGACTATCAGATGCTTTGTGCGCAACTTTAAGTGTTGTCCTTTTTTTAGGCTTTTTGGTCGTTTTGAATTTAAAAAAATCAATAAACCTATTAAAAGCATTTGCCACATCTGTGCCTTGACGAAGCAAATATACAAATAGAAAGCCAAATAAGGCGCCACCTAAATGAGCTATATGTCCTCCAGAATTGACCATGGATCTAGTCCCAATAATATCAAGAAATAGAATCACAAGTCCTATATACTTGATTCTCACAGGGCCGAATAAAATCAAGTTCATACTATAATCTGGTGCTGTAGCAACTGCTGCAAATACAATGGCCATGATCGCAGCCGAAGCGCCCAAAGCCATACCTCCAATACCTGCTAAAAGCTGAAATGATATCAGAAAAGCCAATGCGCCAAACAAGCCTCCTATAATGTAAATAGGTAAAATCTTGCGATCCCCTATCAAATCACCCACTATGTATCCAAACCAGTAAAAAGTCAGCATATTCCACAAAACGTGCCATAGACCTTCATGCAGAAACATATGGGTAATCAGGGTCCAAGGTCTGTACAACAAAACCATAGGATCACCAGGTAATGCTAGATATGGAAGGATGCTTGTAGTATAAAATGAAGGGAAAAACGCACCTAATATAGCAGTAATCACATAAACGGCTACATTGATGATAATGAGTTTTACGACCATATTGCCGTAATCAAAAGAAGCTCGTATATCGTCTGCTATGGATCGTAACATATTGTTTTTTTATTAGCGTAAATTGGCCATTTGCCAGTAATGAATCATGATGAAACCACATAATGCGCCGCCTACATGTGCAAAATGACCAATACCAGCTTGCATCCCTGTAAAACCGCTAAACAAACCAAAGGCAATAAGTCCTAGTGCCATGTATTTGGCTTTGATAGGGATTGGCGGGAATAATAACATCAATTTCATGTTTGGAAACATGACAGCGAATGCAGCAAGGACGCCATATACAGCACCAGATGCTCCTACAATTGCACCTTGTGAAATAAACATTTGTGCAGTTGATGCTACGAAACCACTTAATAGGTACATGATCAAGAACCTTTTTGGTCCCAAACTGCTTTCCACCCAAGGACCAAGGAAATATAAGCCAAGCATATTGAATAATAAGTGTCTTTCGTCAGCATGCATAAACATGTGTGTGATAATTTGTACCGGTTCGAATTTATACACAAATCCATCGTGTATCAACTCAGCACCTGGATAGACCAAAACAAAAAAACGCTCAATGCCGGGAATCGGAAGAAGATATCTCACAGCAAAAAAAACTATGACATTGATTATCAAAAGGTTTTTTACTACATCTGTGATCCTAAGCATATGTGGATATTTATTTATTGGTTAAAACGTTTGGAAAGGTCATCAAGTTCTATAGTGATAAAACATTTCTTACCAGATGGGCTAGTGTATACCATTTTACAACCGAATAATTGATCTATCAATCGTGTCATTTCTTCTTTTTCTAGTCTT
>JBGSOH010000131.1:0-5822 GCA_041739205.1 Saprospiraceae bacterium | reverse complement strand
CTAAATCTTCACTTTTTTGGGCCAACATTAGTGCAATAACGCCTGTTCCCGTGCCAATGTCTAGGGCTTTTTTCTTACAACTTACATCACTCCATGCACCTAACATCACACCGTCTGTATTGACTTTCATGGTACAGTGATCTTGGATAATGTCAAAAGCTTTGAACTTAAAAACTTCGTTTGGTGTCATTGTAGATGGCATATTGAATACTGATAATGTATAATAATAATTGAGTCCACTCCGAAAACACTCATAATTTGATAATCAACCGTTTTTAACCCAGGACCCTAAAGGGAAACGTTTGATTATCAATGCAGTAGAAACTAAAATTTTTAATACTCTGTATCTCTAAGACATTTCGGAGCAGATTTAAAATTTAATTACAAATACAATCAAAAGTCAAATATGTTTTACTGTTTGACAATGCTGTGGTATTCACTCTTTTGGGTTTTACCCGTCAATTTTAGTATATAAAATCCAGTTGTAAGATCTGACATATCAATGGCATTAAATCCTTCTACTAGTTTTACAGATAAAGCTAATTTCCCATTTACAGAGATAATTTCTGCTTGAGTATATTGATTGTTATTCAAATGTAACTTATCGATGACTGGATTTGGAAATACCTTTGTTTTATCAATAATGGTATTTTCAGCACTAGAAATAATCACATCTAGACAGTTGCTAAAATAAGTACAACCCTTATAGGTAATGCCAAGTGCATAACTTCCTGACTTAGGTACACGTAACTCAAAGTTTTTAGCTCCAAAGATTTCTACACGCGACCCATTCACACATTCATACCACTGATACTGGGCATCTTCTACAAAAATAGACTTCAAAGTATCACGCTCTACAAATACAAATGGTGTAAAATTAATAATGATAATCTGGAAATAAACGATACTATCACAGCCATTTTCTGATTGCAAGGTCTCTGCAAAATTGCCTTCATTAAAATAGGTGCTATTGCCCACAACTACTTGTCCGCCCTTGCATATTTCAAATACCAAATTGGTTTCAAACTTAGGAAATACTGTCAAGCTAAAATTGACCGTGCTATCACAACCATTAGCCTTGAGTATGACTTCTGAATAGGTACCTGCATCTTTAAATACCTTGCCATTTACTTGGACACTGTCACCTTCACAAATCTCAAATGACAACTCTGTGAAGACGTGATTCCAGTCAATGATGGTAGTTATAATACTGTCACATCCGTTTACTGCCTGTAGGCTATCAATATAATTCCCTGGTTGGGTATATTCACTATCACCCACACTGATGACATCTCCTGGACAAATTAGAAACTCATTTTCTTCACTATAATTAGGGAATACTTCCAAATCCAATATAACAACACTGTCACAACCTTCAGGATTTGCAAATACGTATGTATACGTGCCTGCTTCAAAAAATGTTGTATCTCCTACAGTCACTGAATCTCCAAAACATATACTTCTGGACTCTGGGAAAAACTTCTGAGTCACATCAATATCAGTATTTATGATGCTATCACAACCTGCTATAGTAGTTATTGTATCTGTATATAAACCTGCAAATTTGTAAACATTACCACCTACAGAAATACTATCTCCTTCACAAATAGCATAAAAATTTATCACTACGATAGGAGATACTAGGATCCTTAAATCAGTAAATACCAAACTATCACAACCAACAGCATTTACTAATGTATCCACATAGTTGCCCGTCAATCGATAAACACTATTGCCCACAACCACACTATCTCCATTGCAAATGGCCAAATCTTGGGTAAAGCTTGAGTTTTGCAAAATGGTCAGATTGGTCTTAATGATACTATCACAACCAAAAGAAGATTCCAATGTATCAATATAGCTGCCTGCAATTTTATAAATAGATGTTCCTACACGTGTACTGTCTCCTTGACATAATATAACATCATTTTCAAATTCGGTTTCTAATACCGATACTTTGACGATCATTAAGTCTTCACAACCATTGGACCCTACTGAAGATTGTATGTAAGTTCCTGCTGATGTATATGTCTCATCTCCTACGGTGATGCTATCTCCTTCACAAATAACGACATCTGCATTTTCTATAGTAGCAGGTAGCAAGGTAATGCTAGAAATAATGGTACTATCACATCCATTTACCGATGGGAAAATATCTACAAAAGTTCCTGCCAAAGTATACACCGATGATCCCACCCTTACCGTATCTCCCGTACAAATGGTATATGTATTAATCGTATTGTACTTAGGGAAAAGGCTGATTTCACTGACTACGATACTGTCACAACCTGCATTAGATGAAAGTGTATCAATAAAAACACCTGCTGAAGTATATCTACTATTCCCGACTGAAAGTGTATCGCCTTCGCATAAAGCAATATCCTGATACACCAAACTATCTGTAAATATACTGATGTCTATTCTTTTACATTCATCATTGAGCACACAGCCGCCCCACCCTTTTAGATAATACGTTGTATTTTTATTAATGTTCTGATCTATAAATGTACCACTTGCAAAGGTTATATTTTCACAACTATCTCTCTGCCATGACCACTGAGTAGCGCTATTTAAGTACCCTTCTACAATTTGTACTACGGCTCTTTCACCTTCGCAAAGTTCTGACTTTACAGCTCTTACGTTTTTAATGTATGGGTTTACACAAATAAAAACATTGGACATAAAAGCATCGAGTCCACCGCTAGATATAATATTAATTTCAGATGATGTAGGATCAAAATCAACAATAGCGCCAAAACCACCTACAGAAATCAACTCACCATTACTTTTTAGTGCAAAATCATTGATCTGTTCATTGGCCATTCCACCCAGGTCATAATGTTCATTATATGTTCCGTCATGGTTTAAAACTAAAATAAAGCCATCTGCCCCGCCATTAGAAATACTCTCGTTTTTCCTATCGAATGCTAGATTAAAATCCACAGTTCCTCTATAAAGCCCTGCTAGGTATATGATTCCTGTATTATTTGCTAGAAGTTTATTTCCTTGGTCATTCATTGCGTCTCCATAACTATTGGTCCAAAGTGTGTTTCCATTTTGATCCATTTTTACCAAAAAAGCATCTGTTCCACCTTTGGATGTTCTATTAAATAGTGGGCCACCAAAGTCTACAATCTCAGAATATCTGCCCGTAAGAATGACATTTAAAGACTGATCTGCTATCACTGAATGTCCATAATCCACACCTGTACTTCCAAAGGTTTTGGCCCAAAGATACTCTGCGTTTGCGTTTAACTTTAGTACAAATGCATCAGTGATTCCTTTTGTATTAAACTGTGCTACACCTACTCCTGGATCTAAATCAACAAAGTTTCTAAAGTCTCCTGTCAATAGAATATTATTTTGAATATCTCTGCTATGCTGATGGATAAATTCATGATCAAGTCCTCCTATCTGACTCAATTGAATCGGTTGGCTAGAGCTGCCATTTAATTTGAGAATAAAAATATCAGTGCCACCATTGCTAGTAGCATTAAATTCAGCTTGACCAGAACCAAATATGGCACTTCCTTCAAATTGCCCTGTAATTAATAACTCTTCAGCAAGACCTGCTGTAACAGATTTGGCAGTAACGGAAACACTCGAATCCAATTTCCTAGACCATAATATCTGTCCTTCTGAATTCAACTTAATGATAAATGAAAATATAGCATTACCAGTACCTGAGAGTATTACTTCATTACCAAAATAGAGTGAATCCTGAAAAGTACCCACCACAAAAATATTATCTTCTAAATCCGTTGCAACATCATAACCAATATCAGACCTAGTTCCTCCTATTTGACGTACCCATTGCAAAAGCCCTAATGTACTGCTTTTCCTGATCAAGATATCTTCACCACCACGTGAAGTATATGATAGACCGATACCCACATTGACCGTACCCATAAAGTTAGTGATATCATACACACTTTGATCAGAATCTGTGGTGATGCTATTACCGTAATCTGCAGTAGGACCGCCTACTTTGTATATCCATTTAAGCTCTTGTGCAGTAAGTGACAACAAACTAAAGATGAAAAAACACGCTGTTAAGAGTACATTTGTGGGTTTCATATGCTGACTTAAAAATTATATAATTATATCAATAGTATCTTACATCCAAAATTATGCCGAATCTATTAATAAAGCAAATAAAAATAATATAACCTATTGAATAAGAAGCTTCTTCATTTGATGGAGTAATAGTCAAATAAATAAAAAGCCCGACTTAAAATAAATTAAGCCGAGCAATAAATTTAAAATATTATTCTATTGAAAAAATAATTTAGTAATTAGATTACTTTTTCTTTAAAACAATAATTCCACTTCCGTAAGCATTTCCGTTTGCATCAGAATGCGCAATAGAAACAACCAATGTCTTTTCGCAAGTATTCACAATACTAGAAGCTTCTACTATGTCGCCAAAAAACTTTGTAAGAGGAGGCAATTCATAACTGCAATATTCTTGTTTACTACCAGAAATTTCGAAAGTAGATGGATCTATATTAAGAATAATTGGTAATGCATTTGCACCACAATTATACTTAAATGATAAAACATTTGCACCGACATTTTCAACTTCCAATTCAGTCCCAGCTGCCCAATCTGCCCATTCGTCACTTTCTACAGTATAGGTACCTACAAACTCATTGTGCACATATTCTGGACATCCACCTACATTTTTTATGGTGATTTCGATGGTTTTGGAAGATGGGTAGCCTGACACATTATCACTAGACAATGTCAAATATACTATTTCGTCATCTTCTAAATAAACATCAGATCCCACAATTAATTCAATTTCACCTGCTTTATCAAGAGGTCTGATTGCAATACTATGAGAACCCAATGCAAAATCAACATCTTCAGTTGCTGTTGAATTAGATCCAACAGTTAGAATTACATTAAAATCAAATATTTGAGCATCACTGAATGTAAATGGGATTTTAATAGTAGTATCTGCTTCCGCAATTTCGATTTTATCGACAACATTAAACCCAAATGGTTCCAATTGGGAAATTTTTGATACTTCTGCTTCCTCCGGAGAACAAGAGATTTGTCCTAAAAGAAAGACGAATAAAAATATATAACTTAATAATTTCATTTGCTTTTTATTTTATGATTAATTAATCTTTTCTAAAACTTCAAAAAACTCTCTAGAACCACTTCCATCTGTAAAATACCCATAAGACAATTTGATCTGGTGTTTGCCAGTAACATCGTCTTTAATAAACAAATTAGAACCATCACAACTTACACTTGTGAAAGTTTGAGGCTCTACTGCACAATCCAAGGCTCTATTTCCAGAAAAAATTGCTCCATCTACCAATATAGGTACTTGAATTTTATTAGTTGCAAAATCAATTTTAAATCTGAATGCACTACCAGTCCAAGCAAAACCTCCCCAAAAATCATTATAAGAAAAGGTATTTTCATCTACTGAACCGATAAATCTTGTACCACCTTGCCATCCTGGCAAATCAGTTGCAACACCTATTCTAAAATAGCTTGATTCAATTACACGATAAAGTCCTGCAAATCTGCTTAATACTGCCACATTAACATTGCCTTTGAGTGAAACTTTTCCTTGAGCTGTCTCCCCTTCAAATCTCATCTTCCAACCAGAACCAACAGGCAATTCTATATCATTAGCCGGAAGGCCTCCACCATCAACGGTAATTCCATTTTTTAAATCTGCATAATTGAAAGTTTCTGAAAATTCAGTTTTGGCATCATTTCCGACATTATACGATTTGAATAATACTTCATTTGAAGTTTTACCTGTGATCGCATCAGTGTATACACTATAAATGTTTAAC
>JBGSOH010000117.1:0-17828 GCA_041739205.1 Saprospiraceae bacterium | reverse complement strand
TCACCCGTACATTGATTTCGTGCACGTTTTATCTTTTTGAGAATCGTATCTTCATCCATAAATGGCCATGGGATAAAAGCTAAAAATCCTTTGGCATGAGAAGGTTTTTCACTTTGCACTTGTCTGAGAGCCACAAAATGCTCCATACGCTCCATATTTGTTTCTATATGACCAAACATCATCGTAGCAGAAGTAGTGATGTCTAATTTATGGGCAGCCCTCATGACATCTAGCCATTCTTGTCCACCGCATTTTCCTTTTGATATTAATCTTCGTACCCTATCGTCCAGAATTTCAGCACCTGCGCCTGGCAAAGAATCTAATCCTGCATCTTTTAATGCTTGGAGTACTTCGATATGGGTTGACTTTTCGAGTTTTGTGATGTGTGCAATTTCTGGTGGTCCTAATGCATGTAACTTTAAGTTTGGATATAGACTTTTTAATTCCTTAAATAAACCTACGTAATAATCCAATCCTAAATCTGGATGGTGACCACCTTGTAGCAATAACTGTTCGCCACCATAAGCAAAAGTTTCTTCTATCTTCAGTTTGTATTCTTCTATGGACGTGATGTAGGATTCTTCATGTCCTGGTCGACGGTAGAAATTACAAAATTTACAATTTGCAATACAAACATTTGTTGTGTTTGAATTTCTATCTATGATCCAAGTGACCGTTTTGCCAGGTACATGATGTTGTCTAATAGTATTCCCTACATACATTAATGAAGCGGTAGGTGCGTTTTCAAACAAAAAAAGACCTTCTTCAGCAGTCAAAAACTCCAAATTGAGTGCCCTTTGTAATAAGTCGGCTATGTTAAAATCCATGTGATATTTCTATATGCAACATAACAACAAAGCTATAAGATAGTTGGGAGAAAATTAGATTTTTACATTTACGAAATATCTAATTTTCTCCAAATCATTTTCTGACAATCATCTTAACGAACCAAGACTAGTCTTTTATTGACAATCATATCTGTACTTTTTAAAGTGCAAATATATGAACCTGAAGCTCCTAATTGTTCGCCATTGATAAGATGGATATTGCTTCCTGCGATTGCTTTGAATTGCTGTAGAGAAACAATCTTGCCTGCTAAATCAGTAATGAGTAGCGTATAATCTCCAGCTTGTGGAGCATAAAATGATAAAGTGGTATAATCTGCAAATGGATTAGGTGTGAATGATACTTGATTCACATCTTGATTTTCATTTGTTCTTCCGTCTACTTCATGAGAAGGATCTATGGTATATGTTTTTTTGTACTCATAATTTATAATTCCTGTACCAAAATGGCTACCATTGATATCTCCGATTTTTATTGCCACAAAATCAAGGTCAAATACATCATCTGCTAAGGTATGATCTATGGACTCTTTGTAGCTATTCCAATTAGAAGCATTCAATTCGCTTGATTTTACTACACATTTATTGGCGGTAAAGCCTGTTTCACTTTTTGTCTGTAAAGCATTTTTAAGCATGATGAAATCTAATTCATTTACCGAAAGATCACCATTTACATCAGCGGCAATAAGTTGGTAAGGATTTGTAATCAGTTTCATACCTTGCAGATGCCAATATAAATTACTCATATCAGTGTAATCAAGCCCTTTCATTTCTTCAGAAACAAAAGTACCTTCCATTTTATAATTCAATCCCTTAGGAAAATCAGAAAATTGGTACTTTCCTTCTTGATTAGTTAATTGCGATTTTGGAAATTCAGGTAAGTTGCTATCAGCAAGAAGTAAGACATTTTTCACTTTTCCACCAATAACGGAACTCACATTTCCTATGATATCAGAATTTCTATCTTCATTAAAATCACAACTAATGATAAGTTTTAAACTTGACCAACAAAAATCATGATATAACTCTTCATCCCAAACGGTGAGCATTAAATCAATGCTGTTTCCTTCATTAATAGGGTCTAAAGTATTACAATTAAATAACTTTGCAGAAGATTTAGCTTGAGGGGACCAGATGTATATCCCTTGTTCACCATTTAAATAGCGGTTTTCAATTTCCTTTTCTTCATCTGAAATAGCAGGGTAAGCTGAAAGCGCTCCATCAGAATTGAAATAATGAGCAACATCTCTATTGACTATTTTGCCAAACACTACTTTATCTGTTAACTGTGGTGGAACATCATCAAAAGTAAAAAACAAATCAGCATCAGCAGTACAATTATCGTAACTTCTGAACATGAAGTCGACTGCATAAAGTTCTAAAAATGGCATCAAAGGGCCATCTCCATCATAATCATATGCTACTCCTGTAGCAAGTGGAATACAAATAGGTGTCGGTTTTTTTAAATCTTTAATAGTAATAATTTCTGTATCTACAGAGCTGTTACCACATATATCTGTTGCTGTCCAAGTTATCAGATGTGTACTTTTATTAGGTAAATCATTTTGTGGTAAATAAATTTTACAATAATTACCATATATTGTGGGAGCCAAGTAGATGTCTTTTATACCATTTCCATTATCATCTACGATATCTTCATAAATTCCATTGTTTGCATTCGAAACATCATTGCCAATAGGTAGATCGCTAATGTATTCATAATCAGTGATTCCGTCTTGGTAAAGATCTATATCTATTTTCCAAGTCACTTGTAAATTATTTTCACAAGTGCTGTGGATATTTTTGTAAACTTCTTTTGTTAGGTCACAACGTGTAGACTCACAATAATTATCTACAACACAAAAGAAATTTGGGTTGTCGCCAAAAATGGGACCCAATGTATCGACTGCCGAAATTGTATTGTATAAATTACCATCACTTTTTAACAAAGTAAAACAAAAGCCATTTTTAGGACAAATTGTCATACAAGAGATGAAGAAAGTTATTATGTAAAAATAATTTTTCATGGAATCAAAATTTAGCTTGTTATTTATTTTCTAATCATGTTCTTAATGTACCAGTACCAGTCTTTTATTGACGATCATATCTGTACTTTTTAAAGTGCAAATGTATGAACCCGAAGCACCTATTTGTACGCCATTGATAAGATGGATATTGCTTCCTACATTTGCTTGGAATTGCTGTTGAGAAACAACTTTACCTGCTAAATCAGTAATGAGAAGCGTATAATCTCCTGCTTGTGACGCATAAAATGATAATGTGGTATAATCTGTAAATGGATTTGGTGTGAGCTTAACTTGATCTTTTATATCTTCTAATGATGACCTGTCTTCTACTTCAGAATCAATATCAACAGCATAAGTTTTATTAAAATCAAAATTTATAATACCTGTATCAAAGTGGCTGCCATTGATATCACCGATTTTTATTGCTACAAAGTCAACGTTTAATGCTCCAATATCAGAATAATGCTCAATAACCACTTGATAATTATACCAATTGAAAGCATTTAATTCAATAGATTTTTCCACACATTTATTGATGGTAAAGCCTATCTCGCTTCTTGTCTGTAAGGCACTATTAAGTGCGATGTAGTCATCTTGATTAACTAAAAAATCACCGTTAATGTCTGCGGCAATAAGTTGGTAGGGATTTGTTATTAATTTTATCCCAGAGAGATGTCTTTGTAATAAACTCAAATCGTTGTAATCAAGACCTTGCATTTCCTTAGAAATAAAACTAGCTGAAAAATTAAAATAATGACAATACATCATATCAAAAAAATAGTAATCTCCTGCTTGGTTTGTTTGCTGTGATTTTGGATATTCAGGTAAGTTTGCATCAGCAAGAACAGTGGCATTTTTTACATTTTTACTTGTAATTGAATTCACTCTACCTCTAGCAGTATGGCCATAAGGATAATAGCAATAAATTCAGAGTTTCATAGTAGTCCAGCAAAAATCCCAGTTTAATTCTTTATCCCAAACAGTCACTATCACTTCTAAATTGGTATTTTCTGAGGTTGGGTCTATACTTCTATGATTGTAAATCATTGAAGATGTTTTCCTATCTGGAAACCAAATGTATATTCCTTTTTCACCATTCAAATATAGATTTTCAATTTCCTTTTCCTCATCTGAAACAGCTGGATAGACCGCAAGTGCCCCATTTATGTTGTAATAATGCGCCACATTTCTATTCACAGTTTTACCAAAAACAACTTTATCTGTCAACTGTGGAGCTACATTATCAAAAGTATAGAACAAATCTTCGTCAGCTGTACAATTATCGTAAGCCTTATTCATAAAGTCTATAGCAAAAGTTTCTAAAAATGGTAATATTGGTCCACAATAACCATCTATATCCGTAAATAAACCTGTGGTATAAGGCACACAAACAGGCGTTGGTTTCTTTTTATCTTTTATGATTATTAAATTTGTTTCTTCAGAAGTATTACCACAGATATCGGTAGCTGTCCATACTATTTTATGCTCACTACCTTTTGCAAATCCATTTTCAGGCATATAAATCGTTACGTAGTCACCATATTTAGTAGGGGCTAGATAGATGTCTTTTATACCATTGCCATTATCATCTTTGATGGCGTCTGATAATCTTTCTAATGCATTGGTCACATCATTACCTTCAGGTAGATTACTTAAATATTCATAATCGATGGTACCATCATTATTAGCAACGATAGTTACCTGCCATGATACCGAAAGATTGTTTTCGCAGACGACAAGTTCGTTTTTATACACATTTTTAAATGAAGGGCAATATTGAGAAAGACAATCGTTATCTACACTACAAAGAGCATTTTGATTTTCTCCAAATACAGGACCGAGCGAATCGAGCGAATTTTTTTCACTTGGATAGTTATAATTATCCAATTTGTAAGAATCATCGTGGGCAGAGCCACTGAAAGCAACCATCATCATGGGGGAGATGAAAAGCATTAAAATGTAAAAATAATTTTTCATGGGACTGAAATTGAGTTAGTTAATAATTACATAAATGTATAATTTAATATTTTTTTCGTAGTGATAATATTTTGAGAAAATAGAATAAGAACAAATGTAGCATTTTTAATGTAACGTGGAGGTATTTCAATGCCTATTTTTAAATGCATTATGATATTTTTCGTTAATAATGGAAACTGTTTTATATGGAATCATTCCACGTAGGGACTGATTTTATAGTGTTTTAGTGCTAGATTCGTCACAATCATCTATGGAAAATACAGAAAATAAGTAAAAGAAATATTAACTTTGCCCAAATATATAAAAACCATAAAAAATTAATCATGGGATGTAGCAGTTGCGGATCGGGAACAAACGGAGCACCCAGTGGTTGTGGAGATAAAGGACATTGTACTTCAGGGAGTTGCAATAAACTAAATACCTACGATTGGATAGCCACTCGGGATATGTTTGACCCATCCGAATATAATATAGTTGAAGTTAGTTTTAAGAAAGGCGCACATAAAGATTTTTTCATAAACGATCCTTCTACTAGGACGATCACAGGAGATATGGTCGTGGTAGAGACAGCAAGTGGGTATGATGTAGGAAGAATATCACTTTCTGGTGAATTGGTCAGGATGCAAATGAAGAAAAAATTTACATCAGAAGACAGAGTAGCCTTTAAAGTTATAAGGAAAGCAAATGATCGAGACTTAGAGAAATTGGAAGAAGCACGTCAGTTGGAGCAAGAAACCATGGTGCGTGCAAGGGTTATTTCACGTACGCTCGGCCTTGACATGAAGATCGGAGATATTGAGTATCAAGGAGATAAAAAGAAAGCTACTTTTTACTACACGGCTGAGGGTAGGGTAGATTTCAGAGAGCTTGTAAAAGAGTATGCTCGTGAATTTAAGGTAAAAATAGAAATGCGCCAGATAGGTGCAAGACAAGAATCAGCTAGAATAGGTGGTATCGGGTCTTGTGGTCGTGAATTGTGTTGTTCTACATGGTTGTCTGATTTTAAATCAGTCAATACAGCAGCAGCAAGATATCAGAATATAGCCATCAACCAAACAAAGCTATCAGGTCAGTGTGGTAGACTGAAATGCTGTCTTAACTATGAGTTGGATACTTATATGGATGCTTTGGATGATTTTCCAGAAGATGCAGATATCCTGAAAGTAAAAGCAGGGACAGCGCACCTAGTCAAAACAGACATATTCAAAGGAATCCTGTATTATGTGGTGGATAATGAGAAAATGCGCGGTCAGTTCATTCCTGTAGACAAGACAAGAGCAAAGGAAGTTAAGGAAATGAATAGAAAAGGCATCATCCCTAATGAACTTAACCTTGAAAAAGCAGTAGTAGTCCCTGATCGTGATTCTGAAGATGTGGATATAGAGCATGGTTATGAAGACGTGACTGGTCAAATAGAGTTGCGTAACGAACCAAGAAATAAAAAGAAGAAGAGACCACAACAAAAATCTGGAGATAGAAATCAGCAAGATCGTCGTGGGCCATCAGGACAGTCGAATGAAAGAGGGCCAAGGCCTGAAGGTCAGCCAAAAACAGACGGCCAATCGAGAAATCAAGGTCAACAACGTCCGCAAGGTCAGCCAAAAGGAGATGTTCAAAATAAAAATGAAGGTCAGAATAGACCTGAAGGTCAAAATCAACAAAGACCTCCACGACCTAATCCACAAGGGCAACAAAATCAAACCCCTCGACCACCTAGACCAGAACGAAATCCGAATGAAGGTCCAAAGGAAAATAGACCACCTAATCCTAATCAAAGACCAAATAATCAGGCTGGAAATAATCGCAACCAAGAGCCTAAACCTGATACAAACCAAAATAACGCAAGTCCTAATCAGCCACCTGTAAACCCAAATGCTGACGGAACTCCGAATGCAAATGCAAACAAAAACAAAAAGAAGAAATTTTTTAATAAAAACCGTAAACCAAAAGACGGACAATAACATTTAATTAGATACAATAAAGATATACCCATGCAGTACGATGTGATAGTGATTGGTTCAGGTCCCGGAGGATATGTAGGAGCGATAAGAGCCGCACAATTAGGCAAAAAAGTAGCGATCATAGAGAAGTATAGTACACTTGGAGGTACATGTTTGAATGTAGGTTGTATACCTTCTAAAGCATTACTTGATAGTTCTGAGCACTACCACAATGCTGTAGATAGGTTTGCTGAGCACGGCATTGAGACATCTGATGTGAAGATCAATATGAAACAGATGATCAAACGTAAAAATGATGTTGTAGATCAAACGTGCAAGGGTATTGATTTTCTAATGAAAAAAAATAAAATTGACGTTTATAATGGTCATGGTTCGTTTGTGTCCAAAAATATTGTAGCTATCACCAATGCAGAAGGTACAAAAGAAATCGAAGGCGAAAAAATAATCATTGCCACAGGTTCAAAGCCAATTGCGCCTGATATGTTCAATTATGACAAAAAAAGAGTCATAACATCTACAGAAGCATTAAATATCGATAGTGTACCTAAAAAAATGGTCATCGTAGGTGGTGGTGTCATAGGTCTAGAATTGGGTTCTGTTTTTGCTAGATTGGGTACGTCTGTAGATGTCGTAGAGTATATGGACAGAATCTTGCCTACCATGGACAATGATTGTGGCAAGTAATTGATGCGTTCTCTAAAGAAGATTGGCATGAATTTTTACTTGAGCCATAGCGTCACAGGCGTAAAAGCGACAAAAACAGCATGTACAGTAAGTGTTCAAAAAAGAGATAGCGACGAAAAATTTGATATAAAAGCAGATTATTGTCTTGTTGCCATTGGTCGTAAGCCTTACACTGATGGATTGAATCTTGAAGCAGTTGGCATCACCAAAGATGATAAAGGTAGAATCAATGTAAATGACCACTTGGAGACATCTGTGCCTGGTATATTTGCGATAGGTGATGTTATTAAAGGTGCAATGTTAGCTCATAAAGCGGAAGAAGAAGGTATCCTAGTAGCAGAATATATCGCTGGAGAAAAACCACATATCGATTACAATCTAATACCAGGAGTTGTGTACACATGGCCTGAAGTATCAGCGGTTGGCAAAACAGAAGAAGAACTGAAAGCAACTGGTACACCTTATAAAGTTGGAAAGTTTCCATTTAAAGCACTAGGTAGAGCTCGTGCGAGTATGGATACAGAAGGTTTTGTAAAAGTATTGGCCCACAAAGATACGGACGAAGTGCTTGGGGTCCATATGGTTGGTCCTAGAGTGGCTGATGTCATAATTGAGGCTGTAGCGTTGATGGAGTTCAGGGCAAGTGCAGAAGATATGTCTAGAATTTCTCATCCACATCCTACTTATACAGAAGCAGTCAAAGAAGCAGCACTTGCAGCTACAGGAAATCGTGCTTTGCATATGTAATCTATCTTTCTAATATTTTAATAAGGTAAATGAAGTCCTTTATTTTACTATTCACATTGCTGACTTTTAGTTTATCTTCAATATCTTGCTCAAAAAAGGTAGCGGTCTTAGAAGAAAAAGAGACTGACTTTCAGAAGAAGGAAACCATCTATGAAGTTTGGACGGCTAATGGGTACGAAGTCAAAGAACTTGATAGCAAGCCTGCGCTAAAAGGTGGCGAAATGTCTTACAGATTGATATATAGAGATTTTAGATATCCAGTGGCTGCCAGAGAAAATGGGGTAGGAGGAAGGGTTGAGATCTTGGTAGTTGTGAATGAATTTGAGTTCTTAGAAAGTATGGAATTGATAAAAGGCATTGGATCAGGATGCGATGAAGAAGCGTTTAAATCTGTCCAAAGAGCAAAGGAAATAGGTTATGAACCTGCTACATTCGGAGGCTTTCCTGTAAAAGTAAGATTTATCATTCCTGTGATTTTTAAACTGGATTAAAAGCAAAAACCCAAATATCACCTTAAGTAATACGGCTTATTTATATTTAATGTGATCGAATGTCATATGGATGTTATTTTCAGCTGTCAATTGAACATGCTTGCCTATTTATCGTTATATTGCCTTCTTTTTTAACCTTAGTTCATCTTTTAAGCAGAATCAGTTTTATAAATTTAATATCATGCGTTATTCATTCTCTTTGTTTATTATTATTATTTCATTTTGGACTTCTTTTGGACAAAATCAAAACATGGTTTTTCCAGATTTAACCAACAAAGAGGTTAAGAGACACAAGGGGTCAAAGTTATTTACCACAGTTTCTGATGGTACATTGTCGCCACAGGTGATTAAAGATGATTGGGGTATTTCATTAAAACATAAATCTACTTTTTTTCACAATAGCGAGTATTCATTAGAAGCATACAAAAAGCTTAAAACAGAAGCAAATGAATTAAAAAATTCAACAAATGTAGATCGAAATTCATACACTAAACCCAATCGGATGATGACGACTGCCCCTGTTTTATTAAATGATTTTAGAGGAAATATAAGGGGAAACAGTATACCCATGGATAATACGATGGCTGTTTCTAGAAATGGTTTTGTAGTATCTGCCATTAATTCAAATATAATTTTTGCCATGCCTGATGGAGAAGTTACTTTCAGCCGTGGGTTTGCAGATTTTTATAAAGTATTAGGATTAGGTACACGAATGTTTGATCCTAGGGTGATTTTTGATCCAGAACAAAATAGATTTATTGTGGTGTGTCTTCATGGCTCAGATCCTAGCACATCTTATATATGTATAGCTTTTTCAAAAACGGAAGACCCGAATGGGGAGTGGAATTTTTATAAAATTAAGGGAGATGTTTTGGCAGATGGTGTATGGTTTGACTTCCCCAATATTAGTGTAAGCAAAGAAGATTTATATATCGCTGGCAACATGTTTTCTGATGACAATGGATTTAGATATTCAATGATACTTCAGATTTCAAAAGATGATGCTTACGAAGGCAAAGAGATCACATGGAAATATTATGATAGGGTTCGTAATGTGGATAATGGTTTAGTTTTCAACCCTGTACCAGCTATGTCAGGATGGCAAACACTAACATCTCCTGGTATGTACTTCATAAGTAATGGCAATGGTGGATTTAATATTAACTACACAGATGCATCTGTAAAAAATGATCCAAGTCTGATATCTTTGAAGACTACTGGACCTAACTTGACTTTTCCACCAGAAGGAAGGCAAAAAGACATTCCTGTTCTTTTAAATACAGGAGGTAACAGAATTAGAACAGCGATGTATCAAAATGGTATCCTTCATTTCTCAGCCCAATCTAACTCTCCTTCAGGTGATGGTGGATTGTATTATGCTAGGATGAATATGTCCGATTTAGGTGTCACGGCGGATATCTTATCTGTGCCTGATCAAGATCTTGCCTATCCTACATTGACATCATTTGGTAATGGTGAAGAAGATGACCAAGTCTTAATAAATTACACATTTACAGGTACGGATGTATATGCAGGTCAAGCTGCTAGGGTTATTAGTGGTAGTGGTCCAATTTTTGACTGGAGTGATGAAATAGTTTATAAACCAGGATTATCATCCATAGGCAGCATACCTGACGAATCTATTCGTTGGGGTGATTACTCAGGCGCATGTAGAAGATTTGGAGTAAATAGGATTGAAAGTTGGGCAGTAGGATGTTTTGGAGAAGGGAGAAGTCATGGTACATGGATAGGTCAACTGATTCATTCAGACGATTATGACAAACCAATTCTAGAATTTACAGCGTCCAAAACCACAGAACGGAGAGATTCGGTCATTACATTTAGAGACATTACGAATGCCATCCCGAAATCAAGACAATGGATTTTTGAAGGCGGTACACCAGAAACATCAAGTGAAGAATTTCCAAAAGTTGTTTACAGTGAAAATGGTTCTTATAATGTTACATTGATTTCAGATTTTGAAAGCCATTCTGATACAATGACAAAAATAGATTTTATTCATATACAAGACCTTGAAACATTACCTATAGCGTTCTGGGTAAGTGATAAAGATACCATTTACATAGGAGATTCTATTCAGTTTACTAGTCTTAGTTCAGCTAATGCTCTATTTCATAAATGGAATTTCATTCAAGGAAGTCCCATGAATAGTGAAGAAACTAATCCATTAGTTACTTACAACAAAAAAGGTTCATTTATAGTGGCATTAACGGTAAAAAATAATACGGGATCAAATTCACACATTGTAAATAAAGCAATTACTGTTTTCGAAAAAACTGCGCCATTGGCTTCTTTTACATCAGATAAAACAATCATACTTCCTGGTGATAGTATTGTTTTTGCAGACAAATCTACAGGTTCAAAGAATGTTAAGTGGTACTTTTCAGGTGGTGAACCTGCTACTTCTTCATCTAGATCTCCTATCATAAGATATCCTGAGCAAGGTGTTTTTCCAGTAAAAATGGTGGTAAATAATGACTTTGGTTCAGATTCTTTGACTATAGAAAACTATGTGTCCGTCGGTACAAGTGGAACTGCAAATGAAGTACTGTTAAACGATGTCAGACTGTATCCTAATCCTTCAGGCAATAATACAGGATTAGTAACTTTGGCCTTTAGTAATTTTAAAACGAGCATTTACAAAATTGATTTATTCACTAATAGTGGTCAATTTATTAAATCATTGTATGCTGATAAGATAAAAAGCGGAGAAAATGAATTGTCATTCCGCACAAATATGTTATCTGCTGGTTCTTATTTTATTTCACTTTCATCAGATGCCAAAGTCATAAAAACATTACCACTGATTATTTTGGAGTGATAGATATTGGTGTTGTGTCTTTATAATATAATGTCCTGATAGGAAATGGAATATTAATTTTGTGGGTATCGAATGCACTTTTGATATTGACAATGGCAGCACTCCTAGCTTTAAGGAAGGTTGCTTTATCGGGCTTTGAAAGCCATACAAAAGCCGTAAAAATAATGGCACTGTCTCCGAACTCAGTATAATAAAATTCAATATCTCTATTCATATCTCTATCTCTAATGTCGATTAAAGCGGCTATAGTGATTTGTTTGACTTCTGCGAGATGGGAATCATATCCAATGCCAACTTGCAATTCCATTCTTTGATGTTGATTCGCAGTATGATTGGTAACAGGTGACTCTATTAAAATTTTATTGGGCATTATTATTTTTTTGCCCTGTAGTGTATTAATAACGGTATCACGAAGATTGACTTCAGATACCACACCTGATACATCCTTCACATCTATGTAATCACCTACATTTATAGGTCGTCGGAAAGAAATAATTATTCCTGACATTAGATTGGTCGCCAAATCTTGAAATGCAAAGGCAAGTCCTAAACTCAATACACCGATTCCAGCCAAAATAGATGTCACAGCTTTATCTAGGTTTAGAATCGTAAGAACTGTAAACCCTACAAGTGATAAAAAAGTAATATGGACAAAATTTATTATGAGGTTATTGAGTATTTTTCTTTCTGAGTAGTTGTTTAGAAATCTAGCAGCAAGATTTTTTATTTTTTTGGATATCCATATTCCTAGGAGCAAAACGAAGATAGCTATTAAGAGGTTGGGTAAAATCAGAACAAGATTTTTGAACCAGGAATCTATCTTTTCGTACAGTAAATTATAAATTGATGTCATTTTATGTAGGTATTTGGAATTGAATATTTTGAAAAATTAAAGACATTTTACTTTTCAAAATTCAAATTTACATTTTCTTGTGTAACCATCCAAAATTTCTCATCCAAATTTTTTTCGTAATCTTTTTGTTTTTTCATTCTAAAAGTGAAGTTTTCTTCGTCTTACTAGTCTTTGAAGTTGTTGTTAGTTTTATTTAGGCCATAAAAAAAGGCTTTCCGTTTCGGGAAAGCCTTATAAGATTCAATTTTTTCTACTTGATATATATTAATATCTTCTTTCTCTCGGTCTGAAATTGTTATCTCTTGGTGCAGCAGCTCTTGGTTCTGCTTTTTTACAAACGATGGTTTGACCATCAAAATTTGTTTCATTCAGACCAGCGATAGCAGCAATACCTGCATCTTCTGTTCCCATTTCCACAAATGCAAATCCTTTAGATCTACCTGTGTCCTTGTCCATAATAACTTTCGCAGACGTAACTTCGCCATACTGTGAGAAAAGATCTTCTAAAGCTTCAGAACTTGTTCTGTAGTTTAATTTCGCAACAAAAATGTTCATTAAAATAAAATTAAAAAAATAAATAAAAAATTTGGATTCAATAACAGACCGTCTGCTCAATGGTAATCCAAAACTAATGCAAAGATAAGGTATTAATTCCAAATATGGTGCATTTTGTAATAATATATAAATAATTATTTTTCAATGACTTTTGATTTTACCAATCGGATGACCATATTTACTGTTTTTATATGTGTGTTATAGGGATCATTTTTTTACAGAAAGATTATGTAAAGCAAAGCTAATAGGTTTATTATTAGCATTCATTTCTAGAATGGGAAAGGTTAATGTCTCTTTAGGGAAATAAATATCTGTCATACTGGTGTGCCCATTATCTGCAAATAATTCCACACTCGTTTTGTCAAAGATTAGTTGGACATGCAATGTGTCATCCACACTACTACATGGTGCAAAATGTCTAGCTGCAAAACCATCATAAAAATCTGAGTTACCTGCCTTTGTCCTATCGATATACCATGTTTTGTCTGATGGTAGATATCCGATTTTTAAGGAGTCGTTTTGGCCATTTGTTAAGGTCAGGCAAATTTCTTGTGTAGCCAAAAAAGTGATGTTGGCTTCAAATAAGCCTTCTTCTATTTCTGGCATAGGATATGGGTAGGTCTTGATGTTAGAAAGATCTATTTTTGTGATTTCTGATCTTAAAGCCTTATATTCAGATACCAATTTACTACTTAATTTCCATTCTGTATCCGTTGTTTTTACTAATATCACTTCTCTGGGCAATGTCATGGCACTTCTCCAACGTTCAGTAGGAACTTTTTGGGCATAAAGCCAGTTGCTCATCCAACCCATCATAAGTCTTCTTCCGTCTGTATCTGGTATGTCTGACCATGACACCATCGCATAGTTGTCTGTACCATAATCTAGCCAATATTGTTTGTCATTTGCCTGACTGTTGGTAAAAGTTTTCCCATCAAAGTCACCTACAAAATAACTTGTACCCGTGCCTCCATTGGGAGCGCCTGATTGCATGCTTACCACCAATATCCATTTTGTTTCGTCACTACCTTCGCTCTTTAATGGGAATATATCTGGACATTCCCACAGTCGATTATCATTTTGTATTCCATAAGATGACTCATAAGTCCATGTTTTGAGGTCAGTTGAAGAGTAAAACATTGCTTTATCTTTTGCAGCAAGCACCATAACCCATTTTTGTGTTTCGTGATGCCAAATGACTTTAGGATCTCTGAAGTCTCTTATATTTTCTGTATTGGGAATGACTGGATTGCCTTGATACTTTGTCCATGTTCTACCTTTGTCGAGTGAGTAAGCGATGGATTGGTACTGAAAATTATTTGTCCCAGATTTTTCACCTGCCATATTGTGATGTGTAAATATTGCAACCATAGGTATTTGACCATCTTTGCCAAAACCTGATGTGTTTTTCCAATCTATGACAGCACTACCAGAAAAAATATAACCCAGGGTATCAGGATATAAAGCAATGGGTAGATGTTCCCAATGGATCATGTCGGTACTCACAGCATGTCCCCAATGCATAGGTCCCCAAACAGTACTATCAGGATAATATTGATAAAATAAATGATATTCCCCAGCATAATAAACCATACCATTCGGGTCATTCATCCACATAGAGTCAGGTGTGAAATGAAATAATGGTCTATATTTTTCATTAATTACAGATGGAGTATCAGTGTTCTTAATTTGACCGCAATTAACCAAAAAAATAATAGCAGATATACCAGCAAGAAATGGTACGTAAGAATATATTTTATTTATCATGGCAAATGTTTTACACGTTTAAGTGGTGAAATTAATGGAAAAAAATGAATTTGAAGATAATCTTTTATCTAATGTAGTAATTAAGGAAATCTTCTCTCTATTTCACAGTAATCAATGATGCTAATCCATTGACAAAACTACCCAAATAAACCTATTCTCCATGGCTTATACTTGTATGGAATATACGAAACATGTTTTTTTGTCAATTCTTTTTTGAAAAACAAAATACCTACATCATACAAATCAATGGATAATGTTACTTCAGGTCTCTCAATCAGATTTTTCCAAGCGGACTGCATGTCTTCAGACCAATAAATGTCATCAATTACGATGATAGAATTGTCGTGGCAGAAAGGTTTTAATTGTTCATAATACGCTAAAGTGGGTTCCATAGCATGATGTCCGTCTAAAAAAGCAAGATCTACATGTTGAATTTCTTTTAAGGCGGGTGATAAAGTAGAAGAAAAAGGGCCTATTTTAATGTCAATATTTCTCAATATCAGATTCTGATGCACTTCTTTTGCTAATGATGCGATTTCCGGATCACCTTCTAGTGTGATGATTCGTGACTTTGTGTTAGAAATACTAATATATGCAGACGAAATACCTAAAGAAGTGCCTAATTCCAACATGTTTTTTATGTTGTAATGTAAAGCAAGATTAAATAATAATCTACATTTGGTCTCACCAGACAAGGATGTATGTGCTATTTGGGAGATTTTTCGAATATTTTTGTCCAAAGATTTTGAACCTGCTCCAAAATCAGTCACTTGTATGATCTTGGAAGATGATTTTAAGATTTTTCTTTGATTTTCGATCTCTTGAAATCTATAATACTCTTTTTCGGTATCAAGGACATTTGTCACAAAATCATATAAAAAGGGCGACTGCACATTGAACTTTGTGATTGACTTCCAATAGAATTTAAAAAATGATCTGATCTGATACCACATGTCTGACTACTTATTCTCGGGGTAAAGGTAAGTATTGAACCATATTATTCATAAGGTAATGCCGATTATTGATGGTTTAATCTAAAAAATCCTTGTCATATCCACAAATCATAATAGCTTTGCCCACAAATTCAGAATTATGGCAGTACTTTCCATTAGAGGACTTACAAAAAGGTACGGTAGAATCGTAGCAATAGACAACCTCAACCTTACCATAGAGAAAGGGACAGTTTATGGACTTCTTGGACCGAATGGTAGTGGTAAAACGACGACACTTGGCATCATTTTGGGAATTTTGACACAAAACTCAGGTGAATTTGAATGGTTTGATGGTCGATATGGTGTAGATCATAGACTGAAAATAGGTGCCATATTAGAAACACCTAACTTTTATCCTTATATGAATGCAGATGAAAATCTAGAAATTATTCGTCATATCAAAAAGGATCCAAATAAAAATTTCGATGAGTTACTTTCTCTTGTAAATCTTCTTGACAGGCGGAAATCAAAGTTCAGTTCTTATTCATTAGGTATGAAACAAAGATTGGCAATAGCAGCAACACTAATCGGCGAACCAGAAGTATTGATTTTTGATGAACCTACGAATGGACTTGATCCTCAAGGTATTGCAGAAGTTAGATCAATTCTCAAAAAAGTAGCTGACACTGGCAAGACGGTGATTATGGCGTCGCATTTACTTGATGAAGTAGAGAAGATTTGCTCTCATGTAGCTATCATAAAAAATGGACATTTACTTGCTAGTGGTCCTATAGGATCAATTATAAATAGCGATATAACAGTAGAACTCGCATCCAATAATCTGCAAGAATTTAAGTCGTTTTTGGCAACATTATCTTTTGTAAAACGTCTTCATGTGATCGATAAATGGATAGAAATAGGTATTGACGAATCACTAGACCATAGTATCATTAATAAACTCGCATTTGAACAAGGTATAAATCTGACACATATCGTGGCGCGAAAGAAAAAACTAGAGACAGAGTTTCTAGAGATCACAAGTAAGATCAAAATGTAGATATTTCATCATAAACAATTAATAATCATATAATTATATAATAATGTTCAAAAAGCTTAAGGAAAAATGGAAGGTAGATTGGTTGCAGTTTATCTTGATTTTTACCACATTTGCATTAGGCGGTAGCCTTTGCGCAAAGGTAGGTAGCTATTTATTGGGATTGGTTATGACAGAAAAAAATGTCTTATATTGGATCATATATGTACCTTTTTTAAGCGTTTTGTGGCCTGCTTGTGTACTTCTTGTTAGTATTCCATTTGGACAGTTTAAGTTTTTTACCAATTACCTAAAGTCTATGGGTAAAAAACTAGGTATCGTCAAAAATACAGATCAATAAATCATTTGTTACTTAATTAAAATCATCATTAATGAATGAACTCATACTTTTAGAATGGAAAAAATTTAAGTCAAATACAGTTTTTAGGGTATTGGCAGCAATGTATTTATTACTAGCTCCTATTATTATTTTAATGGGAAGAGACATTGTGGATAAAATGCAACTACCAATGCTGACAAGCGCTGAGATTTATGAATTTCCCAAGGTATGGGATTATCAGGGTTATATTGGAAATTGGCTTGTTCCGTTCTGTCTTGGATTTTTAACGATTTATATCATTACTTCCGAAGTGGGAAATAAGACAATGCGTCAGAATATCCTTACTGGAATGACTAAAAAGTCGTTTTTTATATCCAAATTATTATCTATTTTGATCATGGCTTTAGTAGCTACTTTTATTTATGCTGTGTCTACTATTGCCATTGGTATTATTAATACAGACGGTATTGATTTAGAATTAGTTATGGATAATAATTTTGCGATCATAAAGTTCTTTCTACTTTGTCTAGGATATATGACTTTTGCTTTATTAGTAGCTTTTACGATAAGACGTGGTACTTTGGCGATCTTTTTTTATTTTTTTCACTTTATTTTGGAAGCTATTTTTCAAGGTATTCATGTCTACTATTACACACATGTGAGTCGCAATTATTGGCCAATTAATAGTATTGAAGATTTACATCCTTTTCCACTATTGAGATTACCTGATTTTTTTACGGATAAGGAATGGAATTTTAGTATTTTACTTCCTGA
>JBGSOH010000017.1:0-3255 GCA_041739205.1 Saprospiraceae bacterium | reverse complement strand
TACGATCGTGGCCAAAACGAAGCAAGGGTATTGGAAAATGTAGTGTCTCAAATATTTACTATTTCATTTAATTTTGAAGGATAAAACTTTTTTCTTAGCCTCTCATTTTATCTAAAAGTTGGCTTAGTTGTTCATATTCTTTATCAGTCAACGTCTTAAGTTGCATATCAGATTCATTGACATCATAAGATATTTTTTCTACAGTTTCATACCCTTTAGTAGTCAAAGAAATATCCATTTTTCTTTTATTTCCGGGACAGACACCTCTTGTCACAAGCCCTAGATTTACCAACTTACTTACTAATCTTGTAAGGTCACATCCTTTATCAAGCATCACTTCCTTAATATACCCTGGCGAAACTGGTTCAGGATATTTTCCTTTCAATATTCGCAGGATATTAAAATGGTTGCCTTGTATCCCATGTGATGCAAAGATATTCACATGTGTATCCCTAAAATAATTTGCAGTATAAATAAGGTTTATATAAGCCTTTTGGAATGGGCTTTTAAATTTCTCTTGCCTTATGACTTTTTCTATCTCCACGGTTATTATTAACTTTGCATACTATTAAACATTGCCTTCCACACTATATAAAAGTAGAGAAGACAACATTATAAACAGCAAAAAATGACCTTTGGTTGTCAATTCTAGATCCTACTATTCTGCGAAGTAAATAAAACCTGGTGCAATGCCAGTGTCAAATCGTCCGGTAGATTTCGTTTCAGAATTGATAATAAGGATCTCTCCAGCAGAGCTATAATCCTTAACATCTGACAAAAATATCCTATTGGTAGAAGGTTGGTAGCTGATAGCATCAAATTTTCCGTCATCTATGGATTCGTCATATATGGATTCGTCTTCAAATGTACTATCCGAAATATCATGTGCCATTACTTTTCCATCCATAAGAAAGTACAATCTATCTCCGTCGTTATCTACAACCAACCCATTAGCGCCATTGCTTAGTGTAAAGGATGCTACTTTCTGATCGTCTCTGAGTCGATGCAGCGAACCCAAAGTGCTATTGATTGGGTCAAAACCATTTCCTCTGCAAATAACCCATATATCTCCGTTTTTGTCCTTGACAATTGAATTTGGATTATCGCCCACATTAATTGTTTTTGATATTTGATTTGTTTTGGTATCGACAACCACTAAATCTCGTGAAGACTGACCAAAAGGTGAAACTAGTGTTACATAAAGTTTCTCACCAGTAAAAAGCAAGTTTTCAGGAAGATTGGATACACTTATCGATGATGAAATAGTAAAGTTTTTGGTGTCAATCTCGCTTATTTTTCCAGATGCAAGATCAGTATTGTAAGATGTTACGTACAATTTTGTACCATCTGTAGCAAAATACCTTGGTAGTTCGATTGGAATTTCGCCAACTATTTTAAAATCTGCTGCATTGACCACTTGGATTTTTGCAGCATTATTGACAGCAATAAAATACTTATCGTCAAATTTTATCATAGATTGAGCGACATTTCCCAAAACTTTTCCACCATTTTGGGATGCAAATACATCGCTGATGGTTAAATTACTAGCTTCGTTTCTGTATGTGATGGTACCCGTTCCACCATTAAAAACGCCTTGATTGACTACAAATATGCCCGTAGAAAAATTATTATCAAACTGAACTCTTTCTTTTTCACATGAAGAAAAGATAAAAATGAATCCAATCAAAACAACTAAAAACTTATTCATGAAAGTATGATTTAAAATGTTGAAAAATATATTGATTTTAATAGTTAATGTCACATCAGTGTATATCGTAATGTAAGATTAAAATGTCTTCTTGGCAATGGGAAAAATCTCACAATGGCATAATCTTCATTCAAGATATTCTGCAAATTGAGTTGCAGCGTCAAAGCAGAATATTGATAACCCAAATGAATATCAACCAAATGATTGGCCGGCAGTGATGCCGAATGATCTGATGTGTCGTACCTCTTACTTGTAAATCGGTAGGTAACACTAGCATCAAACTGCTTTTTATGCAGGCTAATCACCGTGTTTATTTTGTGTTTTGGGACGTAAATAAGTTGTTTGCCTACTTGATCAGCCATAGTATAATGTTCTAATGCTGTCGTACTATTGAAGCCATAGCTAACACTACTTTTTAATTTAAAATTTTTAAAGTCTATCATTCTCCAAATGTCCATTTCAAGACCGGTGCTTCTTACTTTTTTTTGATTGATTGGTGAAAAAATACCATTATTTCCTGGCACCCATTGTATCCAATCATTAATGATATTAAAATATACCTTGCTACCAAAATGAAATTTTTGGATATCAAACTTACTTCCGAGTTCGGCTTGGACAATTCTTTCAGTTTTAAGGTTAATGTTTCCACCCGATGGCCAAAACAAATCGTTAAACCCTGGCAAGTTGTAGTTTCTGGCAATATTTAAACTGGCTTTATTGTAGTTAACCAATATAGATGCTGCTATTGGCATCCATGCTTTATCTACGAAGTCTTGTCTTAGGGATATCTGACTTGTGATTTTATCGTTGATTAATACCTTTTTTGATGCTCCAATATTGATGGTATGTCTAGTTTTTATACCAGTATAAAAATTAGGATAAGCGATATCATTTCGATATTTCAAGAATAGATGATGATCGTTATTTTTATGCTCCGTAACTTCTAATCCAACTTGATATATCTCTACTTCTGATCTAGAGTCAATACTAGGTGTAAAAAAATCCAAACCTTCTTTCATATAATGCAAACTACTTGAGAATTTATAGTTTGAAGTATAATATTTATGGTTTAAATGCAATCGAATATTTCTGTCATTTTGTTTTTGATCTACTGGGGCAGAAGTAATACTGGCAGGAATATTTCTACTAGCGTTTTGCCACCAAAAATCCATTTCTAACGTATTCTTTGGATTAATGACAAATTGGTTCCGATAGATGATATTTCGATTATAAAAATCAGTAGTTGTGCGTTTTTTTAATTCATCACCATCTCTATATGAAAACCGATTTTTGTCCAATGAATAACTAACACCGATTTGATGGACTATTCTGCCCGTTCTTATTTCAGATAAGACACCCAACATATAGTTTTGTAAAGTGGACACAGAAATGGTAACTTGTAATTTACCTATATTTTTATGCTCTTCTATATTCATAACGCCAGCCAAACTATTATTTCCAGTCAAAGTAGGTGAACCAAAGCTGTAAAAACTGATGTCTCCCACTAAAGAAATAGGAATAAGATTGTAGTCAAAAGTACCATTTAC
>JBGSOH010000014.1:0-17290 GCA_041739205.1 Saprospiraceae bacterium | reverse complement strand
AACCACCATGTCTGATAGAAAAAAGGTAAGACAACAATTTGTACTGCAATCTCTCCTAAACTAGGATTTCCTTTACTATCAGTTGCTTTGACGTGCAAAACATATTCTCCATGGGGCAGATTATTGTACCTTATGAAAGGTGTATTACCATGAAAAGTGTAGTCATTATCAATACCTTCGAGCCATACGTAATAATTATTCTTAGCAGGATTGTAATAATTCGGCAAGGTCCAATTGAACTGAAACCAACTTGTAAATGGTGAGATGACAAACTTACTGTTGTTTTCTAAACCACTGAAAACCTTGTTTACTTCATTAGTACGTTTGTCATAACTTGAAAACCTTGTTAGTACTACGGGTAGATTGATTTGCTGTTTTAGATCTTTATTTGGGTCTATAATCGTGATACCATTTAAGCCACCAAACCATAGTTTTCCTTCCTCATCTTTCATGGAAGATGAATAGTTAAATTCGTTATGAGTCAAACCATCTTCTACATAAAAATTTTGGATAGTTTTAAAATCCGCGTTTATTTTTGAAACACCATTGTAGGTACTTGCCCATACATTTTTTTGTTCATCTTCTAATAATGCTGTAATATTATCATCACAAAGCCCAGATGTTATATCCAAAACTTTGACAGTATAATCTCCGTTTTTTGTTTTTTCTATAATATTAATTCCACCGCCAAATGTTCCGATCCATTTTCTATCATGATGATCTATCAATATAGAAAGACAATAACTGTTACTTAGACTTGGTGCAGTGTTTTCTTTTATTTCATGTAGCATTTTACCTTTTTTATCTACCACGAATAGACCTTGGTATGTGCCTATCCAAATATTTCCATCTTTGTCTTCTTGAAAAAAATTTGTAGCAATTATTTCTGTTTTCGGTTTATTTATGTCCAAATGCGTTATTTTTCTATCTGTAGTATTAAAAATAGCAATTCCAGAAAGATGATAACCCAAGATCAAATTTCCATCATTTAACAAAGCTATCGGACTACGATATTTTAATGATATAAATTCCGATATATCGATATTTATTTTCTCTGTTTTTTTTACTTTTAAGTCAGTTCTATTCAGAAATTTCCCGAGCGTCCAGATAATATCTTTATTTTTATCATAACATAAGTGTTTAGCACCATCCATTAAAACAGGTAAATGTCCTTCGTCTACAAATATAGTAGGTTTCAGTGTCTTTTTATCTATTTTATACAATCCGGTTTCGCCATTTTCACAAAAGGCCAAGTTGAAATCTTTATCAGTGTTAGTGATTCCACGCATTTCATTGCCCCAAAGAACATTGGCATTATTGAGTACTTTGTCAAATAGTTGCTTATTTAGTGGGAGTTTTATAATACCATTATTAGTGGACACCCAAAGTACTTTTTCTTTATCAATAAATAAATTTTTTATGTCTGTAAATTGAAGCGCTTCATTTAATAAATGAGAATAATCTTGAAATGGATTTTCTTTATTTTTCTTGTCATATTTCAAAAGTTGCTTTAAGGTGGCAAACCAAATATTACCTTGACCATCATTTACGGCGTTGAAAACAGGAGATTTAAGATTTGAAATAATGGTATTGTAAGTTCTCGTTTCTTCATTGTAAAGTCTTATTTCAGGTTTAATTTTTGGAAATAAATAAATATCATTTTCAACAGTGTCTATAAAGAGTTGATTGAAATACAATTGTGAGCCATCCCAAATAAGTGAATCTAATTTTGATTGAAATAATAACTGTCCATCTTTAGAATACTTTTCTAAAGTAAAATCCATATTGCTAGTCCAAATATTACCAAATTTATCTTCGAATATTTGGTTCATATTATAAAATTGTGATTTTGATTCAGTAAACTTGACAAAGTTATTTTCCTTATATCGTAGAAGCAACTGACTATCTCCCTTGTCTATACTAATATAAAGGCTTTTATCCTTTGAGTAGTAAATATCCCTTATAATCCCATCGTACTTTTTTTGTATATTAAATGGTGAAACACTATTATCGCACAAGTCAATAATAAATAGTTTTTCATTAGATAAGACTAATAAAGTGTTGTCATCTATAAAACTTGGTATTACCCTATTACATTGTCCAATAGCACATTGGACTTGTGCATTTTTACTGTCATTAAATGTGATAAATTCATAGCCGTCGTACCTTTCTAAACCCTTTTCGCATGAAATCCACATTAGACCTCTTTTATCTTGTGTAACAAGGTGCACAAATCTGAAGCCTAGTCCGTCATCAGTAGTTATGGTGTTGAGCTTAGGCACAACCTGACTTTGCGCCTGGCAATAAATAAAGATCAAAGCAAATAACAACCACTTATCAATGCTCAATAAGTGATGCTTCTTATGGTTCCTTGGGTGCAAAATCTCAATATTTTACTACAAAAATAACAATATTTATATTATATACCATTTATAATTCTATGATGCTCCTTAATTTTCAAAATAAAACAAAAACATCACATCAAGATGTGAATCATTGTGCGTTTTAATCCTTTACCTTTGTCTAATAATTAATAACGCGAAATCATAATAAACGTGAGCAATATTCGATTGGCAGTTATAGAAGATGATGAGATTGTAAAAATCAGTCTTGAGACTTTTTTCGGAATGAAAAAGGACATCACTATGACAACATCATGCATTTCAGTGGAAGATTTTCTTGTAGAAATACAGAAAAAAGAAGCTATTCTGCCCAATGTGATCTTGCTAGATATACAACTACCTGGCATGACCGGCATAGAAGGCATCTCAGAAATAAAAAAATACATCCCACATTGCAATATCATCATGCTCACTACATTTGAAGACAACGAAAAAATATTTGCAGCGCTTTGTGCAGGAGCTGTTTCGTATCTCTCAAAACAGAGTAGCCTAGCATCTATTTATGATTGTATAACGACAGTAGCATCAGGAGGCTCCTATATGTCACCAGGTATTGCCAGAAAAGTCATACAACACTTCACCCCTACGACCAAAACCATCAATCCACTCACCACACGACAACAAGAAATAGTATCGGCTATTGTAGATGGATTGAGCTATAAAATGGTTGGTGATAAACTTGGTATTTCCCTTGATACCGTCAGAACCCACATCATGCAGATATACCGAGAGCTGAACATCAATAGCAAAGGTGAACTGATAAAATGGGCTTTGAAACAGTGAGTATTCATCATTTTTGTTATCATTAGTCTCACCTTAAATTAAATTTAAAGGGCTTTTAGATTTCAAATAAGGATTTATATATTTATCAATAGACCCTAAATAAAACGTCCAGCATAAATTAATATACTGGACGTTTTTGTATTTAATAAAACTCAATCTGAATCAATTCTATAATGATCATCTTTTTGGTAGCCGTGTAATCGCCACATGTTAATGTGTAATACATCACACCTGATGGTACTAACTGATCCTTTGTAAATAGGACTTCGTTCATCCCTTTAAGTGCAGTGATCGATTTGCTTGTAACTAGTCTTCCAGTTAGATCATGAAGATTTAACACAACATCTGCTGCATTAGGCATATAGAAACTAACCGTGGTCTGACCCTTAAATGGATTCGGTACATTCTGATACAATGCGATATCATCTTGGACATTTGACCTTGGCATCAAAACAACCTTAGACGTGGTATAATCTGAACCTAAATAAGACTCAGCTGGCGTCACATCAGATGTAATAGCTACTAAATCTTTAATATCAGCATCCGATGTAGCATTCACGACTATGGTAAATAATACTTCATCTGCTGAATGTGTCATGGCTGTTTCACTACCGATACTCATGGTGATTTTATCATTCTGAATCATACCGATGTTGTTTTCAGCTACTTTTATTGCTCCAGATTTAATAGAAACAAATGTTGCATTAGACAATTGTAATGTCATTTGATAGCCGAATACATCCACAAAATTTGATGAAGTAATCGGTATATTTACCAATCCTTTTTGTGCTTTTTGATCTGCATATGTCAACTTTAAAGCTGATGCTGACCTAGAAGTAACCATTGGACTTGTTAAGTCTGTCGAAGCGCTTCCGCTCACATCACCTATTTTTACAGCCACAAAGTTTTGATCCATTTTATCTGAGCCAATATTAGGAAGGTCTATTTTCTCTACAAATGGGAATGGATAAGCAACCGACATGTTTTGATTTTCTACAGGGAATCTCCAACTTGTATTTTTAGATAATCCTACGACGATACCTAAGATCAATCTACGAAGCTCCACAAGGTCCGCTGCGGTTACTTTTCCATCATTATTAGCATCTGCTGCTATCATTTTGTATGGATCAGTAAACGGTTCTATACCTAAGATATGACGTTGTATCAATACTAAGTCTAATGTATTTACACCATTCAGATAATCACCATTTTTGGCTGCTGAAAGTGCATAATTCAATCCAGGTATACCATTATTAAACCCATATTTTCCATCCTGAGCAGTAGACAATCCTTTTGTCAATTCTGGAAAGTCTACAGCTTCCATAATGACATCTACATCATTTACTGTTTGATCTTGAGCCGTTGCTACTGTACCTGCCACTACAAATCCTGATGTCTGTGGACAACCTGCACCATTACAAATCAACTTCACAGAAGTAGCACAATGATCATGATTTAAGAACATATCCCAAACCGTCATCTGAATATTGACATCTACAAAAGACTGTCCATTAAGTACTGCACTTGTCCATATTTTGTCTGATGTTTTTTCAGATGGATACCATTTTTGATATTCGCCTGCCAAGTATTTTGCCGTTGCCGCAGTATTGGTCAATAAATATGCTTTTCCATTTGCATCAAAATAATGAGACACATTCACATTTACTAATGTACCATTTATGATCGTATCTGCAATTCTCGGTGCCCAACTATCAAAAGTAAACAATAAGTCTTGTTTAGGCGTACAAGGTGTATTAAAGTCACCATCGTATGAATCCTTGTCGAAATCTTTCGCCTTCAATGCGATCATTGGCAATGTACCACTTGGTGCATTAGCAGGAACTTCCATCAATGCTGTACTCAATGAAATACAGTAAGGTGTGGGTGCTTTTAGATCTCGTACTTGGATGATTTCTTCACAAGTAGCGAAGTTGTGGCATCCATCTGTCACCTTCCAAGTCACTTTATGTGTACTTTGTTTTCCTTCTATCACATTTCTGAACACAATCTCTGCTTCTACACCTGGCTTAGTAGGCGCTAGGTATTTAGTAGGAATATTATTCACTACACTTTGGAAATTGGTAGAACTACTAGGTACGAATGAACTGTAAGCATAATCAACAGTACCATCGCCCCACTCATCTACTAAAACTTGCCATTTCAACCATCTATCTGGATCATCAGGAATACAACCGCCATCATCTGTAGCTGACTTTTTGAGCGCTACTGTCGTTCTACATGCTGCACCTGCTGGTATAGTTTTGTCTTCACATGCCATAACTGGTGCTTCAGTGTCATTGTACACAAAATATTTGGCAAATTTGACTTGTTTGTTGTCACACCAGTTGACAAAGCTATATTCTATTTTCCATTTCCTACATACACCTTCTTCAAAATCGAATCTTGATGGCGTTACACTTACACCTATCAAATCGCAAGGTGCGTAAATATATCTTGGTGTCCAATCTTTGATTTGTGTTTCTGAAGGACCTTCACAACTTGCTGCTTGCGTCACATCTAGACCACGATTTACGAATAATGGATTGATCACGGTAGATGGTACATATGTTCTTTCGTATCTAGTATCTGTAAATGTCCATACTTGAGCCAGTAAACTCGCTTCTACAGCTATTTGCTGCACACAAGTTCTAGTCTGTCCATTTTCAGTGATCTGGAATGTACGTTGGATATTTCCGATACCACACTGGTCTGTAGAAACTCTATCCCAGAATTTGATATCTGGATTTGTACATACACCATATGCAGAAGGAAGACCTGTTTTAACAAATTCTACACCATTCACAGATATATCGGCATTGTTAATCGCACCTGGCGTACCATTTTGTGGATTGGTCGGAATAGCCCAATCACAATAGATCGTAGCATCAGCAGGACAAGTAATAACAGGAGCTGCTTTAAATTCAACTTTGACATTGACCCATGAGTCATTAAAGTTGTCTCCTACATTTCCTACGATACCATCTCTATTACCATCGTCCCATACTCTAAGTACAACCATGTGGTATCCAGTATCCAATGTACCGTTACCATCCACGTCAGCACCTGGCGTTACAACATCTTCACAACAGAACTTCACAAATTCTCCACCGTCATTATCTTTGACGTTGTATGGCATTGTGCTACTTGCTGGAATTAAGTTATTGAAAGTAATATTGTTGTTATGATTGTCGATACCGATATTACCACAAGAAGGTGCATCTGGCAATGCGACGCCATTAAACTTATCCAAAGCTTTGTTGGTCCTTCTCAATTCCATACGAATCGGCGTACAATTATCAAATGAACCATTATTCACACTTTCTATGAATAGTTTTGCTTGGCCATCAGCGACACCATTGGCATCATATCCTGGCGAAAGACTCACCACAATATTTTGAAGTGTCACTGGCACAGGTGCAATATCATCTACTACTTTAATACTGTAGATACACGTTGATTTATTACCACATTCATCGACAAATGAATACTTTACTTGGTAATTACCAATGGATAAATCTGATACATTGGCAGAAAGCACATTGGTCGGACTCTTAGAAATGGTGATTTTTCCACCACCATAAATAATGGCTTTAGCGTCATATCTTGGTGAACACAACTCTTCTATTGTCGTAGGCACTGGCACAGGTCCGAATGCTCTACATGTCCAAGGATTGACAGAAAGGGTGATATCAGCAGGGCAATCTTTAATGATCGGTCCATCTACATCTAATACTTTGATCACTTGAATGTGTGTTCTAGGATTGGTAGGAGATACTGGCAGACACATATTTCTGACTCTCCAAGTTCTGAGTATTTCAAAACTTCCATCACATATTTCATAATAATCATCAGAAAAATTAAGACTCACCATACATAGACTTCCAGATTGATTAACCTTGATGCCATTTAATGTTGGGAAACCTGTAAATTCTGGTTCTGTAAGTGTGGCATCTTCAGCGACATCTTCACAATCAAGTGCATTTGCAAAATCAATATCCGCAGGGAACACTACATCATCAAGATTGAGTGGTCTGATAGTGATGTTTTGTACACACTCCACTTTGTTACCATCCGTATCTACGATCGTCCATGTACGTTCTACGAGTGCTCTCGGATCATTACACTGACCATAATTGATCCACTCATCTTGGTAACTGATCTCAGCACCAACTTCACACGACTCAAGCAATCCTTCACCTGTCAATAACTTTCCTTGTAGATTTTTAGCTTCTACATCTATATTACATGCTAAGGTAAGATCTGCTGGACAAGAAAATAATGGTAACAATTTCTGCTCGATATTGACATATCCCCAACAGGAATTAGCTAAACTACCATTACAATCTACCACACTTACTTCAAATCTTTTGCCTTCATCAGCAATGGTAAATAAATTAGCATGTGGTATGCCATAGATGTCTTTTATCTCTATACAATAGTTTTCGTAACATCTATATGAATCACCTTCCAATATCATATCTGGTGTAATGACAGCCATACATGAAGCGTCTAGTGATAGATTTATTTCGTTATTACATGTCAAACTATTGCTAGAAGGAAGGAATTCCAAAACAGATACACTAAATGTACATGTCTGAATATTTCCATAAATATCTACTGCTTTTGCAATCAGATTGTATGTACCGATAGGTAATGCATCAATATTTGCCATCGTACCGTTTGCAAAACAGAAAGTAATGGTATCTACTGCACAATTATCTTCAGCAGCAGGTGGATTTACCAAAGCGGCATAACATTCCGTAGGTGCTAAGTAAAGCGTTCTATCTGGGCAGAATGGACTTAAGAATTCTGGTTTTTCTGTATCATTGACAGTAACCATAAAGCTACAAGTATTCAAGTTGCCATACTGATCTGTCAATGCATATTCAATCGTCGTTTTACCTACTTCAAAGATTCTTGTAATACTACAACCTTGTACATTAATCGCTCCATTTTCATTTTTGATCACTTCTGTAACGGTTGTGTTTACGCCTGTCACATCATTTTCAAAAGTGTACGTAACATTTACAGTACCTACACAACAATTATCTTCTAAGATAGGGTGAATCCAACTATATTCTTGGTCACATCTATCAAGTTCATTTTCTAATACGACATCAGGCTGACTGAAAGGCAATCTGTACAAAATTTGTAAATCCCAATCTGTCAATGTACCTGTAATACCTTCATCGGTAAATACTTCTAATGTCCATACACCACCACCTTGCTCACCATAAAAGGCTTTAAATGATTCTTCTGGTCTGTAAGTACCTCCCGCTCCAAGCGATGGAGAACAAACTGCATTTCGGATGCTTTGTGCCGGTGTCCACTTGATGGTTTCATCAAGATTTACATTCACATTCGGGCTTCCAGCGATACCTGTTCCATCACAAGCATCGATATCCGTCGCACATACTCTACTGAAGAGTTTTATTCTAGTACCTGATGGACTGCGCAAGTAAGCTGTGATCGCACCTGCATTTGTGATATTCAATCTCAGATTTCTGATATTTACATCATCTACAATACCTGCTGGCATCGTAACCATAGCTTTCAGGCATTGGTCTGCAACTATATTCAAAGGTGTGGACAATGGCATTGCAGCAGTAATCATTGGAATAGTATCATGCCAAATACAAGTAGGTGCTTCTAGGTCGTTGATTTTGACAGTGAAGCTACATGTTGTTTTGCTAGGTGCAAAATTTTGTAATCCGACACTTGCACCATTTGGTGTCATAGTCGTGAGTCCTGGGTTCAACATACCGAAACTACCTGGATCACAAGGTGTGGCAGGTATAAAATCTGTCTGTACATCATGATCACATTCGTTTTTACGAAGGATAACTTCACCATCTACTAAGTCATTAATGGTTGCTTCATCAATGGTTCTCTCTAAGAACATCAGACAATACTTTCTGACATCACATCTAGCATAAGTATTGATGACATCTACATCACCATCTCCATCTTGGTCACCATTAAACACATGTGTGAAGGTCTCCCCTACTTCAAGTATATTGTCAGGATTTCTAATGTTCCACAATATTGGGTCAACTGGCGGATAAATCGGCAAGTCAAACATTGTAGATATATTATTATTGGTAGGTAAAGTGAAGGTTTCTAATACGATACCTGCAGCATCTTTTAATACAAATTTTGCACAAGTAATGTCCACTTCAGCTGGACCGAAGTTGGTGATTTCCATTCCTGCTACTACACCATCTTGGACGATCTCCGTTATTAACAACAATGGTTGATCATAAGCTGTATAGGTCATTGAACTTGTTCCTACAGGGAATTTTTCGCCACTTGCATCTTCAAAACCACATGCAATAGGAAGTCCTGCAGCATCTTTGATTTCATAAAGAATAGATGTATTATTCAGACAATTATCATTGACCATAGTCGGTGCTATGTTATTGACTACAGCGCCACACATATCTAAGTCATTTGCTTTTTCCACACTAGATGGACAAGTCATAACTGGAGGTAAACGATAATCATTAACTATTATTTTGAGTTCGCAATAACTTTGATTGCCTACTGTATCGATGGCCATATAAGATAAAACCGTCAGACCTACAGGGAATAAATCGCCTGAAACCAAACCTGTAGTATCTACTTGTTCTATCCTAGCATACAAGCCCATACAATTATCAAAAACTTCTGGGTATTCAAAATTTACAAATGAACTACACCATCCTGCAGGAGCATCTACGACAATTGGTTCTTTTGGACAATTAAGGAAGTCTGGTGCTTCTAAGTCTTGAACGGTAATAGTATAACAGAAGTTATCAGAACATCCGAAAGGCGTCGTCTGGAAAGTGGTCACACAAATGATATAATCTTTATCACGCTCTGCAGGCGCATAAAATCCTGGGATCACGATACGACCGTCTACCACAGGTACTGAATCAAGGTCTTCGACGAGATCCGTAAAATTACCATAATGTGCACCATCCATACCAAGTGCATCAAGACCTGTCACAGATACGACCACATCTTTATCATCAAGGTTGGTCAACACGACTCTTTCATCTACCCAATTTGCAGGGCAAACAGTAATATCACTAAGCTCTACGTGCAAATCTTGACATGTCACTCTGATATCCTGTGCATAAGTAAATGCACATGGTTCGTCACCTACGATATAGGTCAATGTATAGGTACCATCTAATCCTTCAGGATCAAATTGGAAAAATTCGTCACCAGAAAACAACACGCCATCTGGGTTTTGGAAAGTAACACCTTCTCCTGTCCACTCACCATATACATCTCCAGGATATGAACCTCTGATAGCTGTAAGCGAAATCATACCTGCTGGGATTGGCGGCGCGCCATTACCATCCCAATTGGCTCCACCTAACCACACTGGCAACTGGTCGCAACACATAAACCCACCATTCCAAACTGGGTCCAATTTTTCAACTCTGAATATATCATGAACCATTCTGAAACAGCCAGTCAAAAGTGATGTATCCGCTATTTGATTAACTTGTTCATTGATAGATAAAATGTATGAAATGGAGATCCAACCTGTACCTGTACCTAATGTATAGACACCGTCTGTTGTCATAGTACCGGGATCATTGGTAGAACCTTGATCAGGAAGGAAAGCAGATATTCCAAAAGAACCCACAATCTCTGGCCCCAAAGTACTAACATCTGCATGTGCAACATTGATACCACTAGGTCTTGCAATGACAATATATTTAGAAAAGTCATAAGTATTTTGGAATGGTTCGAAACATACTTCTGGAACATCTAGATCCAATTTAAATCCTTCGAAGAAGTCCACTACCGTAACTACAGCTTTACAATAACTGATATTGCCACTGCCATCTGTAACCCTTAGGATAATAACATTTTGACCAATTTCAGCACAATCAAAATTTAATGAAGGTGTAAAGGTTACATTGTCTTTTGAAATGACTACTTCTAATATACTACAGTTGTCAGTACTTCCACCATCCAGATAAATTTGATTTGCCATCTCAGATGCGAAGACTGTACCTGCACCCAAATTATCTAATTGAAGATCTACATCTAGACAAACTGCGTCAGGTGATTGATTATCCTCTATTGTGATACTAAAATTGCAAGACTGATCTTCATTTGGATCATCATAATCACCGTCACCATTAATATCTACCAACATATTATAGGTAATATTAGTAACACCTAACTCAAATGCTATTCCATCTGGTATATTATGCGTACCAATCGTGGTAGCATTTGTTTCAAAAACGGTATTCGTAACTGGAGATGTAAATGAATAATTAATGATACTTGCACAACCAAGTCCTTGGTATGGTGCTAAACCATTTAATATCCTAGAGCACACATCTTGATTAGTCGATACAGTAAGATCATTAGGACACTCCAATATTGGATTACCCGAGGTGACGACTACATTAAAACTACAAAGAGATGGATTTCCATTACACGATACAGCGGTATATGTGATAGGATAGACACCCGGTTCTAATGACGAACCTGGCACTGGACCTGCTGTTTGGTAAATACCTGGAGAATCTATATTGACAACAGTAGGTGGAGTAGACCCAATATAATTTGTTATATCAGCTCCTACAGCGGGTCCTCTATATATTAAAGGTAACTCACTACAACCGTCAACAGCCGATGGTACAGACCAATTGGCTGGAATAGTACAATCTAATGTTTGTGCAAATGTAAACCCACTCGGATTACAATTGATGAAATCTGGTTCACTATTGTTAATGACTTTTACGGATTCTGTACTTTCTTGTGATAAACCCAAATAAGTCATTAGAAAATCAAGTTTGAAATTGATAGGGAAAAACGATATCATCATACTTTCCAAAAAGTCCATCCCACCACTTTCTATTTTTGATAGCAATTGCTAAGTTTAGGATTCTTTGATTTCCATTTTTAGTAATATATGAAGCTGTTGCAAATAGCTTATATCTCAGTGTTTTAAGTTGTGGTTGCACTTTTGTTTGGACGATTACCTGTTTAAATAAACTCATAAGATTATAGGCGATCATTATAAAATTTAAGGTTGCTTCTAATGCATAAAAATTAGTAGTTGCAAAACTATCCATCCCAAAATCTTCTTTCAATTCTTTAATTCTGTTTTCGCTGTCAGCCCTTCCTTTGTACGAATCCCAAACAACTTTAGGGGGTAATGTTAAATTTGTAACATAGGCACTATATCTGTATTTACCAAGTTCAACATTATCTTCAAACAATGAAAGTTGTTTGCCTGTTGCTTTTGGACGATCAGCTTTGAGTTGCCTTACTACCACGATTCTTCTGGCGCTTTCCCAACCTTCTGCTTGATAATCAAACTCAGCAATATCAAGTCCCTTTGCTATATTCAGCCAAGTTTTGTGATCACAAACAGCTCTTTGAATTGGTAGGTAAAATCGAACTGCTATGATATAATTCAGCGATTTACTCTCTAGTAAATCTAAAATTCCTTTGTTATAAAAACCGCTATCCATCCGTATCAAGCCAACTTTTTTTCCTTTTAACTTTGCTAAAGTATCTAGAAAGAAACCTTCGAAATTTGAAGAAGAACTTGTGTTGCCAGGGCGCATCCAAAGGTTTGCTATCATTCTACAATCTGCTACAAAAGCCAATAAAGGATGATGGGAATTCCTACCTTTTTTAGTGGGATTATAGCCTTTTTTAGCTCCTTGTTGCTCTCCATATCTGGTCATAATTGTAGAGTCGAAATCTAAGGTATAATTATCGAATTTTAACTGATTAAAAAACCACTCATACAATTGTTGAAAAACTCTCTGGTTGGTTGCTAAATTGAATTTATCAAAATAACGTAAATACGCTTTATAACCAGCCATCTCTTTCCAACCAAATAATTTTTTCAAAACATTATCGTGTCTCAAAATCTCTAAATGACTGTATTTATTGCCTCCACACCAAATACTTACCCAAAAACTACATATGAGTTGTACAGGACTATAACCTCTGTTAGAGCCTTGTGTAGGAAGGCTATCCATCTTTTCCAAAAAGTCAAGTATGCAGGTTTTTACCATTAGCCTCCTCATAAATTCCATTCCACCCCATGAACTTAATTCTTTATCTGTATACTCAATTTTAAAATCCATAAAATATAAATCTTACATGAAATAATTGGGCAAATATAACACTTAAAGTCAATCAAACAAAGCGTTTCCGCTAATGGCCGCCATTAGAAAAATATACCTATTGACTTATTTGGGATAAAGCTACGTCGATGCCACAATTACCTGCATTCAACAAAGCTTCTACGACAGCACCTACAATAGGTATCGCGCCAATAGGAAATCTATCCAAAATATTAAGTCCTTCGATATCAAAATTACCACAAACGGATGACGGTTTATTTACCCATCCACTCACTGCTCTTACGGTTACAAAACCATTTCCTTTTACCTTGTTGGGAAATGAAAATGTTCCTGTACCAGGAAAAGCGGAATCATCACCTCCTTTATTATCAATAATGTAATCAAAGCCACCATCGCCATCTGTATCTGCCATGACAATATAACCACCACCTGATCCACCTGCAATAATAGCAATAAAGTCAAATATGGCTTGAAGTAAGCTCTTACCACAACCCAAAATATTATATAATGCACCTAAAGGTCTCCAACCTAAGATTTTAAAATTTAAAATTCTACAGACTACATTTAATCCAGGTAAAGATCCAAGTGTTGGACCACCACTACCCACACCTGCATCTAGTCCAACGAAAGATACACTATAACTTCCTGTGATATTTTCATCATCACAATTATAGATATTTTCATCAAATGATACACTAGATTCTAAAACGTCAGGCGTAGAAATATTAAAAAAAGAACAACCTACATTGATGCCAGGATTTGGAAATGCAGGACACACATCTACTTGATCGTCTGCACATGTTGATGTGAAAAGTGCATTTGCACCACAATCAGATCTATCTCTATATACTGTGTAATTTTTACATATATTTGCTGTACATGGAGATTGTGGCGGTAAACTACCACAAACTGGTTGTGCATTATTGGTTTCACTCAGACATATGGTGTATCTTACAGATTCTCCTAAAGCGGGAGCCTGCAAATTAACTGTTGCGCCACTTATACTTCCACTATAAGAAGGATTATTGGATGTCACGGTATATGAAGGATTCGAACCAGTACTCGTTCTTACTAAATTTATAGTTAAATTATCTCTTGAACAAACGGGTGATACAGGTGATCCAGCAGCAAAATCAAAACTCGGCGCAGGCTTTAATGTTACTTGCAGATTCTTCGTGTCTGACCTAGTTACACCACAACTATCTGTGATAGAATACGTAACCATCGTACACACCGGACCAGATATACCAAATTTACCATCTATGATTTCATTTCCACCTATAAAATACCTTCCTCCGCCTGTATTTGTTGAGTCAAGCATGGTACTCAAAAACAAGGTATCATTTGCTCTAGTTGCTCTACAGCTTATTACAGTATTATTCAGCGTCGGTACTGCTGGTCTAAATACTTTAAACTCTTTGTAAGAAGACACCCTACAACCAGCTACTTGTCTTATTAAAAACAACTCCATGGTAGGGTCATTTTCTGTTTCATTGATTGAATCGCTCACAATAATCAAACTTCCTGTACCTATTTGACTAAAACCATCATAAAGCATAGGATTTGACAAAGAATTATTTATGGAGTACACAGCCATATCAGACGAAAAAGTATTAATACCTGCGTTCAAACAATTCAAGTCACTTAAAGAGATAACTGGCAATGCGGGATATAAAGTCGCACAATTGGCATTGAGTGTAAGATCTGCTGTAGCATCTGGATCAGGACCATCCACATTGGCACTGTAAGCGCCTCCTGGCTGTACTTGTACTGGCAGATAATATTCTCCATTCATGATTCCTGGAGGACATCCACCAGAACAAAAAGTGAAAGTAGGCATACCAATTGGTCCACCACTTATATTATTTAATCCTGTAGATGATCTCAAGGTATACACTAGACCTGAAGCCATCGGTTGAGCAGGATTATAATTTATTCTTAATGTTGTATTATAAGTACCATTCGTTAAATTAGGAGACTGGTCATTGTTACATGAACAATCAGTCGCCAAAATTTGCGATGGAGGTGGTTGTAACAATGTAATATCATCAATCACTGCCCAAAAATCACCTGTACTTCTTGTCATCATAATCCTGGCAAAGATGGGTTGGCCTGCAGTAGGAAAAAACCTTGTCGAAACATAAGGCGTACAAGCTGTAGATGATACATTTTGGAATGTCTCAATGGTATTCCAGGGTCCGGCAGCTGCGTTTGCCCATTGTACAGTAAACGTACATGAGTTGGCAGCAGTGGCAGTACCCGTGGTAACATTTATTGCTTTGTACGAAAAACCTAAATTGGCATATTCTCCTGACGATGTACCCAAAGAAGCGGTACTAGAAAAATTGCCATTAAGTACAGTTCCATTTAAATTTGCTCTAGCTGCTGGATTTGCAACCACACAAGGTGAGTAGCCCAATGCTGCGACTGCCGTGATATTGCCTGAAGCAATATTCCAATCCCAGTTATTACATGGGTCGGCATTACAGCCATCAAATCCTTGGGTATAATTAATTTGGCTGACAGCTATTTGGGATAATCCCAAAATACATAGTAGCAAAAATAATTGTTTTTGTAAAAAATTCATAATGTACAGGTTTATTGAGGGTGTAAATTGTTCTGATTAAAATTTTAAATTCGGGTTGATAAGTGGGAAAACACTTTTAATTTCTTCCTTTGATTTTCCATCTATATTTATAAAACTCCAGCTTGCTCCATTATTATCAGATATGGCGATCATTTTTTGCATTTGAACTTTATCCATATTCATGGAGTCTAGCGTTAGCATTTGGCTGATAATTGCTTGTATATTGTTTTGTTTAAATTGTATATCGTGTACTTCACTCAATGCCGCACTTTTAACTTTGTATCCTGATTTTTTTAGTTCCTGAAGTGTTGCACTTAAAAGATCTTTAGTTCTTTCTTTTCCTCCATAACTTTGTATCATGATAGGATGATTATAATTGACAAAAGCATCATAATTTTCTGTCTGAATGGCTTTACCCATCTCAGCGACACTATTAGAAATAGATGTTTTTAATGTTTCACTATCAGGTTTGCTTTGAATTTTCCCAAATATAAAGAAGTAACTTAGCATGGCTACTAATCCGAGTGTAGAAATCAATACCAATATTTCTTTTTTAGCTAAACTTGTTTTAGTTTCTTCATTATGAACAAGTTTTGGACTTAAAGCTTGAAATAGTAATGCAAGGATAATAGTTACAAATATTGCAACACTTGCCATTCCCATGACATAAATGCCTAAGCCTTGTTCAAAACCTGCTGTCGCTAGCGCAATGATTGGGTTGTCAGTGCTAAAATTTAGTTTTTCAGCTTCAATGTCATTTATTTTTTTGTATGCTTCGAATCCCATCCAAAGGCTTACCAATGCCATAAATCCAGAACTTACATAATTGAATGCAGACTTTTTGATATTATACACGGAAACAATCAACATAAGTAAAAATATGAAGCCTGTGACAATACCATCTGAGACATAACCGTAAACTACAGCATCAGGCTTCGGATAATGAAGCCAAGGCATAAAGGTGGAAGAAATGCCCACCGCACAAAACAGTATAAGTATATGTCTAAAAGTCATGGGATTTGACTGATTAAAAATTATTATCTCGCAAAGGTAACCACGCAGTCCTTGCTAGCAAATAGTTATAACTAACTAATTTTTGTATTCACTTGTATACGTTACACATACATATATAAATTTACTAATATATGGATAAAATTTCTTTATTTTTCGTGTTTTTTCTTTAGTATCGCTCTTTATGGAACATAACGAAGGCAGTCTGTATAGTTATAAATAACTATTTCACAGGAAAAATGTTAAGCCTATCTTTGCGTCGAACAACAGACACCAATTAATACATGAATATTGTAACTATTCAGGGCTTAAAGTCAAATTTTCATATTGAAACAAACTAATGAAGGATTGAAAAACATCATAAGATTGTTTTTTCAAAGTTGAGATAGCAG
>JBGSOH010000685.1:0-7229 GCA_041739205.1 Saprospiraceae bacterium | reverse complement strand
TTATTGCTTTTAGTCTTTACAGTTGTAAACAATCGCTTAGTGAGTCCAAGATTTCACAACCTTATGATACATCAGAGACAGAAATAGACACTTTAGTCGCTGAGAAAAAGGAAGCAGTAATTCCTGTTTTAGACACCGGATTATATGATCGGAAAATGGCCTATTTATCCCACGATACCGTTACATCTAAATGGCCACCAAAGACCGCTTATCCTTTACCGGGAGCTATTTTACCTTTTAATAGGGTCATTGCTTATTATGGGAATCTTTACACATCAGGAATGGGTATCTTAGGCCAAAAACCATCTGAAGATATGCTCGCTAAGCTCCAAAGTGAAGTTGAATATTGGAATAAAGCAGACACTACTACTAAGGCTATTCCGGCATTGCATTATATTGCGGTAACCGCTCAAAAGTCACCCGGCAAAGGCGGCAAGTACAGACTTAGAATGCCAGATTCACAAATAGATAATGTATTGGAATTGTCTCATTCTATTGACGCCATTACAATTCTTGATGTACAAGTTGGACATAGTACATTGCAAGCAGAAATACCAGAATTAGAAAAGTACCTGTCTATGCCTGATATTCACTTAGGTATTGATCCTGAGTGGGCAATGAATACAGGTCATGTACCAGGTAAAAAGATAGGAAGTATGAATGCAGACGATATCAATTATTGTATAGCATACCTAGCAGATTTGGTTAAGAAAAATAACTTGCCTCCCAAAATTCTTGTAGTCCACAGATTTACCAAAGGAATGGTGACCGATTATAAGAAGATTAAAACCTGTCCTGAAGTTCAAGTAGTTATGAGTATGGATGGATTCGGTTTCCCAGCTAAAAAAGTTAATTCCTATGAGAATGCCATCACAAATGAACCCATACAATTCTCTGGTTTCAAATTGTTTTACAAAAATGATGTGCAATCGTCCCCACATAGATTGATGTCTGCAAAAGAAATTTTAAGTTTACATCCGAGACCCATTTACATTCAGTATCAATGAGATAGGAGAGATGAATGAATGGAGATGAGATAGGAGAGATAAGTTCTGAGAGATCAGAGATGAAAGATGAGAGATGAATGATGAAATATAAGATTGTGTTTGAAATAAAAGCCTCCACAATCCATCATTTAAGTCGCCCACAAGTCAATTATTACAAATATTACTGTGCATATTTGTTGATTTCAAATGTATATTGTATGTTTACAGAAAGAATCCAACATTGATGTACATCCATGTTGAATTCCCGTTTTTGATTACATTTTTTAAAACTAAACCACTTTGTCATGAAAAACTTATTTTTATCATTTGTTACGCTACTTGGAATTTGCTGCCTAACTTCTACCACATATGCTACAACGCCATCATCTACAGTATCTTCATTTGCAAAGGTTTTAAACATTAAGCACATTTGGTACACGGTTACGAGTAGTGGTTTTACGGGAGCAGTTAACTACGGTAGACATTCGATTGCCGAAGATAGCATTTTAATAGAAAACCATTACTACCGTAGGATTTTATACTCTCAAGACAGTACGGGCAACAATTGGGAACTTACGCAAAAATATGCAAGAGAACTCGATGGTAAGTTGTGGTTACTCGATTCTATGAATAACGAAGGTGAAGTATTGGTGATGGATATGAATCTAGATGTGGGAGATTATTTAGCCATCAATCAAGGAGAAGACACATTATATGTCATTTCAACTAAAATAATAAATGATTTTGCTGGCCAGTTGCGAAAGGTATTGGAATTGAGTTGCCATCCAGAAGAACCACCATATATTACTTGGATAGAAGGAATAGGTCCGGCACAAGGCGTATTTGAAGCAGATTTGGGATTCTGCTACTTAGATTTTTTTTATAATAGTCTGACTTGTTTTTATAGTTATGGTACTTTAGTTTGGAAAAGTGAAACAATAAGTAGCTGCTGGGAAGAACCAATACCACCTATCTCGTATTCTGATTTAGACCCTAAGTCTACATGGTATAGTACAACCTGGAAAGAAGAATTTGGTGGTCAAGCATGTGAATTAGGTATTAACACCATAAATGTAAAGTCAAACACCATTATAAAACAGCAGTGGAGTCAAATATTAGGTGTTACGGATAATGGCATCTACCTGAGTGAAAGCACAGTTCCTTTTCATAAAAAGAATAATAAAATGTATTTCTATGAAGACGATCAATGGAAGCTACTCTACGATTTTACCGCTAAAGTAGGGGATACCGTCACTTATTATATTTCATCCAAAGCTGGATATTATCAACTGCATGGGTTAGATCTTGATACGATTTATACAGGACCTTATCAATTGGTCATTGAGAAAATTGACTATGTATTATCAGAATCAGGCCAACCATTAAAAAGATTTAAAACAGAAAACATAAATGGTTTTGGTCAAGGACATTTTATGGGTGATATTATCGAAAAGGTAGGATCAGTTCATAAAATCTTTGGTAATTATGGTATTATTATCCCACCAGATTGTATTAATGGGCCACGACTCAGGTGTTTCGAAGAATTTCCAACTTTGCTTTACAAGCTCGTGCCAGAAGCGTGTGATATGGTTAGTTCCTTAAATGATCAGTTGATCACAGGACTTTCCATTTATCCCAATCCTGGTATTGATCAATTAGTTATAAATAAAGAAAGTCACGAAGGGCTATATTATCAAATTCATACCATTACAGGAAGTCTTTTAACATCAGGTCATATCGCTCCAAAACAACAGGGTTTGATTGACACAGCAACTTGGTATTCAGGTATGTATGTGGTTTCTATCCAAGATGATGAAGGACGTGTATTTATGGCAAAGTGGGTGAAGATGTAGTATCTAATTAATTCAAGCCCATGCAGGCTTGTTTTTTTAGTCGTTTTACCCTAGGTTACACCAACGGTTATTAACATTAAAGCCTTTTCAGGCTTTATAAAGATAAATCCACTCCGAAAACATTAATTCACTGACAATCAACCGTTTTTAACCCTGCCCCTAAAGGGAAGCACTCCTGCCCCTAAAGGTGTATAACTTTGATTATCAATGCAGTAGGAATAAGTGTGTCTCATTTTATTTGAACTAAGGACTTTTCGGAGTACACTCAATGATTGATGATTCCAATCTAACGATGGAGCGTTAATGGTTAAATCCTTGTAAATATGTATGTAGTTCTTGGTATAAGTCTTTTACCCAAGCAGTTTTTGTTACTTCTATTTCATTTGTAGATCTGAAATCGTATGGAGAAATGACCACTTTTACTTTTTCTTTTCCCGTTTTTGCAATGGTGTAAAATATTTGTTCAATCACGTCATCTCCCATAGCTAGACAGCCGACAGAAGATGTTTTGCCATGAATATAAATGTCCGAACCAGGATTTTCCCGTCTTTCGATAGCTGCCATTTTTAAATCAAATGCGTTTGGATAGTTTAGTCTCAGAGATAAATAAAACAAACTATCGGGATTTAATGCTTCTATATCATAAAATCCTTCGGGTACTTGTTTGTCTCCTTCTTTTAGCTTCGGACCTGCAAACCCACTAGCACCTAAGATAGGGTAGGTCGCCACTTTAGTGCATATGCTGTCCACAGAAAACCACATTTCAAGGGACTTCTCTTCTTTAAAAGCAAGTAAAACGATACTGTCAGGTGGACTTGAAGTGTTTGCCTTTGTCAATAAGCCTTGATAAACAGGTTCAATCTTTTCGTTTAGATCGTCCATTACTTGTGAAACCGTTCTTTGTTCTTTGATATTCGACATAAAGTGTGCGTATAAAACGAGTCTTTTTTGATAAATAACAAAACAAATACCCAAAAATACAATGGCAAAAAGATAAAACTTAATGCTTTTACTTCTAATAATAGCCCACATAATTCTGAGGTGTGATGGCTCTCAATTCTGTTTTTATCGAATCACTTACATCTAATGTATCAATGAAAGTATGAATATCGTTTTTGGTGATGCTTGTTTTGCCACGAGTGAGATCTTTGAGTGCTTCATAAGGCTCTTTGTACATTTCTCTTCGCAAAATGTTTTGGATCGCTTCTGCTACTACAGCCCAATTATTTTCCAGATCTTCATCAAGTTTAGGTGCATTTAACAGGAGTTTGTCGATGCCTTTATGAATTGACCTATATGCAATCAAACTGTGTCCGAATGGCACGCCGACATTTCTAAGGACTGTAGAATCTGTCAAATCTCGTTGCAACCTAGAAATAGGAAGCTTCTCTGCCAAATGTCCAAAGATAGCATTGGCAAGACCTAAATTCCCTTCTGCGTTTTCAAAATCAATAGGATTTACTTTATGTGGCATAGCTGAAGAACCTATTTCACCCGCTTTTACTTTTTGTTTGAAATAATCCATCGATATGTACGTCCAGATATCTCTACAAAAATCAATGAGAATAGTGTTTATCCGTGACCAAGCATGGAAGATAGCTCCCAAATCATCATAATGAGCTATTTGTGTGGTGTTTTGGGAACGTTTAAGACCAAGACCCGATGCAAATTGATCTCCAAAAGCAATCCAAGAGATATCGGGATAACTGACTTTGTGTGCATTAAAATTGCCCGTAGCTCCACCAAATTTACACTTAAATTTAACGGCACTTAAGAGTTCCAATTCATCTTCCAATCTTTCTACAAAAACAGCAATCTCTTTTCCTAATGTCGTCGGTGATGCTGGTTGACCGTGTGTTCGTGCCAACATTGGGATACCTGAATATTCCTTCGACTTGTCTCGTAAGTCATTTAATATCAATTGGATAGCAGGAATGACGACTTTTGATATTCCATCCTTTATCATTAGTGGAAATGCAGTATTATTAATATCTTGTGATGTGAGACCGAAATGGATAAACTCTTTGTATTGACTTAAACCTAACTGATCAAATTTACTTTTGATGTAATATTCTACTGCTTTTACATCGTGATTGGTTATTTTTTCTGTTGCCTTAATTTGTTCAGCTTCTTCCACCGTAAAATTGGCTAGAATATTGTCTAGCTGAACTGTTATATCTTTCGGTAAATCAGCAAGTTGTGGTAATGGTATCGCAACCAATGCTTTAAAATATTCGATCTCTATATGTACCCTATATTTTATTAAAGCATATTCAGAAAAGTATTCAGATAATTCTTTTGTAACTTGAAAATATCTACCGTCAAGGGGTGAAAGTGCTGTTAGCATATTATTTTTGATTTTCGTTCGGTTTTTCAGCGAGCAACTTGGTTTCTTCTCTACGCTTTATATAATAATAGGTTTCTATTTGACTTCTTACAGCTATATCGTCATTGTTTCTGCGATATTTGTTGGTTAGCTTGGCATCCAATACCCTTGACTTGACGTTATCATTTAATTGGATATTCATACAGGTAATGATTGTTTTAGCCAACTCAGGGTCTAACACAGGAAATACGGTCTCCACCCTGAAGTGTAAATTCCTTACCATCCAATCTGCCGAAGAAAGATACACTTCTTGTTCGCCATCATTATGGAAAATAAATACCCTAGCATGTTCGAGATATCTATCTACTATGGATATGGCTTCGATGTTTTCACTCAGCCCTTTTTGACCTGCGATTAATGAACAAATACCACGAATGATCAACTTCACTTTGACACCCGCTTTACTAGCAGTATATAATAGATCAATCATTTCTTCATCTTGGAGACTATTCATTTTCAAAAGCATTCTTGCTTTTTTGCCCTTTTTAGCGTTTTCTATTTCTCTTTTTATCAAAGAAATAAACTTCTCCTTTAGGTTGAAAAGACCAACGCCAAAGAATTCAAATGGTTGGGTAGGCCTTTGTTTGGTTTCTAAGAAGGTAAAAACCCTAGCAACTTCAGAAGTCATTCGTTTATCGGCAGTAAATATACCGAAATCAGCATAGATTTTTGCCGTGTCTTCATGGAAGTTACCTGTACCAAGATAGGCATACAGATTAGGTTTCCCATTTTCTAATCTTCTTACTAAAGCAAGCTTTGAATGGACCTTAAATCCTGGCATACTATAAAATACATTTACACCCACTTTTTCCAGTTCTTCGCCCCACTTAAGGTTTGCTTCTTCGTCAAATCTTGCTTTTACTTCAATGAAGGTACTGACTTGTTTGCCACTTTTGACAGCATCTTTGATCGCTTTCATGATTCTAGACACCTTGGCAACTCGATATTGAATGATTTTTATATGCGTTACATCGGGGTCAGCAGCGGCATCTTCAAAGAATTTAATGACCGATTCATAACTATGATAAGGCATGTGGATAAAATGGTCTTTTTCTTTGATTCTTTCGAAAATATTATCCGACCCTTCTAGTTCTTCGATGCTAATGGGTGGTAAATGCGCATCTTTAAGATTACTAAGCGAAAAAGTAGGGAATTTAAAAAAGTCTGAATTGTTATGGTACCTTCCTTCAGGCAATAAATCCAATTCGTCCAGTTCAAATACATTCATCAGATAATGAATAAAATGTTTGGGCATGGTACGGTCATACACCATTCTAGAAGCCACGCCAATGCTCCTTTTATTAAGACTTTTTTTGATTTTTTCGATCAAATCTCCAGTATATTCGTCATCAATGTACAATTCTGCATCTCTTGTCAATTTAATAGAGAAAGAGTCTTGAATATTGTATCCTGGAAATATCAGCCTGACACTGTTTCTTACCGCGTCATCTAGCATGATGATCTGCTTGACTTTTGGATTTTTAGAAGGCAATTCTAGGAATCTTGACAAATGGTCTGATGGAATCTTCACAATAGCATATTCTGAGACAAGTTTCACTTGGTCTTTACTGTACATGTGCAGAGCCAAATATAGCGCGCCATTATTTAGGAAAGGTTTGATTTTTTTACCTGCAAGAATGACGGGTTGCACAAACGGAAGTAGATATTCATTAAAATAGGTATCCACAAATGCCACTTGCTCCTTATTTAAAGTTCGCCATGATACGACCTGAATATTGTTCTTTTTAAGTTCTGGAAGTATTGACTTCTGGAAGATATTACTAAATTCTTTTTGCTGATCATTCGCAATCGTAAGTATTTCTTTCAGAAGGTCTTGCGGAGAGTAAGCAACTGTTTTAAGAGTCGTTTTATCTGCTCGGGCAAGATTCCTATGGTTCGCCACTCTGATTCTAAAAAACTCATCTAGATTAGATGAATAAATGGCTAGAAACTTAAGCCTTTCTAACAGTGGTACAGAAGGATCCATAGCTTCCTGAAGCACTC
>JBGSOH010000637.1:0-7776 GCA_041739205.1 Saprospiraceae bacterium | reverse complement strand
ATCTTCCCGACGGAAACAAAAAAAACTCGCCTTGGAGAATCGTTCATTAATTATAATAATCAATTATTTTGCATTTGATCTCAAATAAATCATAGTTTTGGCTCATGCAGTTTTTTGTTTTTGCCGTCTCCAGACACTTTTAAACTAAAGACAAAAATGCGGAAGAAACCCACCTAAATAAATAGTTATTCTCGAGTTATTTTTAAAATACTTATTCAATTTGTTATACATGTTGGTGGGTAATTATATTTCATGGGTTAATTGGCAATATCACCAATGGTATTAGAAATAAAAGACCGATACAAAAGCTTGTTACTTTTTATATCGGTCTTTATAATAATATATCGGCGTTGTCTTAACTAACGGTTTGTTATTGTTTAATTACTTTTTTAATCAGCGTGCCTTGAGCTGTTTTGATTTCAATGAAGTATATGCCATTAACAAAAGATCCTAAATCTATAATAGATGTATTTGTTTTGTTAATACTTTGGAGAGCACCTAAGATATTTTTAATACTGATTTGTTCTATGGCTATATTGGTTTCGATATTCAGCATGTCTAGGGTTGGATTTGGAAATATCTTGATATTTTCTTTGAGTAAATCATCATTATTACTCAAGATGAAGTCTACACATGCTGATTTAGATGAACAAAATTCACCTTCTACGATTACAAAATAACTTCCATTTTGATTAGGTGAAAAAGTTGATGTATTTGCTAATATTTGATTAGGGTTATTACATTCATACCAATAATAATTGTTGCCTGTTCCTTCTGCGACAAGCAGATTTCCTTGTTGAGTCAATCCGTTTGATGGTTCTGATAGTAAACTTATATTTACCATTTGGAAAGTATCACAACTTCCAATGCCAGGTAGAATTTCACCATAAGCACCTGCTTCGAAATAGGTGATTTGACCGATGGTATATCCTATACTTGGACAAACATTAACATCTTTGGATTGGGTAACACATGGTGTATTTGTCACAATGGTGTTGATCGTTGTATTGGTTGTTTCTTTTTTCTCATCTAAGGTAAGTTCTGCAAGATTAGTAATAATGGTACCATCTGCTACATCTTCTTTAAACTTACATTGGAAGGCTACATAACCATCATTGGTTCCTGTATTTCCGCCAAGATTGATGTTTTCGAATACAAAATATATCTTATCACCTTCTTTATAAGAAGTCATATTATGACTTGATTCTTTGATAAGAATACTAGATAGATCAATGTTTTTGTCAAGGGTATTTGCAACAGTGATTGTTTTTATATATGCAGAAGTTGGATTCTCAAATCTAATTAAATAGTCCAAAGATTCTTCTCTTAAAGTGAAGTTTTCTTCGCCCGGACGATTTGGCCAATTCAACATATTTTGGTCAGTTTGACCACAATTTATAGCATCAGCATATATAAAGGTTGATAAAGTGTCTCCTAATTGGCTAATGCTAAATGCTTCAAAAAACAAGCTATCACCTTCCATTTGTGGCAGTGGGATATCCAATTTAATATTAGGTGTAAAAGTATGTCCTGGCAATAGGTCTATAAATTCCCAAAATATAACGTTATCACTTGCACCAATGGGAAATGGATCACTATCATTGACAAAAGTTTTTTCATCAATGTGGATACCAAGGTAACCTGACACCAATTGACTTGTATTGTTAAAGACGGTAACACCTAGATTCTCTAAATTATTACACACAAGGTTAGAGGGACTGATGGTGACCAAAGCGTTTGGATTTTCTGCTTCAGGCGTAAAACCTACAAAGACATATTCGATAGCATTGTTTGCAGTTACTGTTTTTGTGATGCTGTTGTTTGTCCAGTTTCCGTAAGGTACTGTAAAATTTAACTCATACTCGTCAGGTATTAATCTAAGATTGTAATAACCTGTTTTATCTGTGTAGAAAGTACTATTTAGTGAAGTAACATTAATGGCACAATTGGGCAGTGGACTATCTGTTTGAGAATCAAAAAGGCCATTACCGTTGATATCTCTGAAAGCAAACCCAACTATCGAACTCATAGGGTCTGTCACCAGCATGTTTACATTACGTGACGCACATTCCGAACCATCTTCTACAAAATATATACTTGTAGATCCTGGCATAATACCGCTAGCCAAAGCATTGTTCATTATTTTGATGACAGTGGTATCGTTGCTGTACCAAGTTCCACCTGCAGTCGGTGTGAGCGATGCTGTTTTTCCTATATCGATCGTATCTTTACTGACCGTGACAATAGGTCGTGGACTTACTATGATAGGTTCTGTAGGCAATGATGTACACCCACTCATAGTAGATGTATATATGAATATAGTTGTACCAGGACTTATTGCAGTCACCAAACCAGTATTTGTTATTTGTGCAACTATATTATTAGTACTTGACCATGTTCCTCCTGTAGTTGGCGTTAAATTGGTTGTTTGGCCTATACATAAGGTTTTATCTCCAGGGAAAGTGACAACTGGTCGAAGAATTACAGGGATTCTTATAACATCAGGGCAAAACAGTGAATTAGAGAAAAACTCGAAAGTTCCAACAGCATTCGAACTAAATACAAATGAGTAAATACCATTATTTTCAGTGACAGTGCCACCTGGTGGATTATTAGGATTGGGTGTAAAAGGACCTTGAAATGGATTAGGACTTAGTGTAAATGTGGAACCTGCACATACGGTAGACACATTTAAGATGGTAGGTTTTTTATGAACTGTTAATGGCTCAGAAGGAAAAGAAATACAACCTGTCGATGGAGATGTATAGGTAAAGCGTGCAGTACCAACACCGATACCAGTTGCAAGACCACCATTTGATATAATCGCAACTGAAAGGTTATTGCTTGACCAGCTTCCACCAGTAGTAGGAGATAACCGAGTGCCACCACCAACGCAAATGTTTTGGTCTCCAGTGAAAGAGACAATAGGTCTTGGATGTACCAATATTCTTAAAGTATCTTGGCAAATTGTTCCACTCGGGAAAAAATCAAATATACCTACTGCTTCATTACTAAATTGGAAGGAATAAATTCCATTGTTATTTACAATTGTGCCTCCAGGTGGGTTATTGGGGCTTGCTGTGAATGGACCTTGGTATGGATTCGGGCTAAGTGTTAGGTTAGAACCCGCACATACTGCTGGTGTATTAAAAACACTTGGTTGAGTTAATATGGTAATAATATCTGTAGGCAGTGACCTACAACCTGTCACACTATCTCTAAATATAAATCTAGCATCGCCTTCTGTAAGTCCAGTGATAATACCTGCATTATTAATAGAAGCAACATTTGGATAGAAACTTGTCCACTCGCCACCTGATGTAGGAGATACTGTTGTCAAACTTCCTGGGCAAATGGAATCATCGCCTGTAATCGCTACGGTAGGAATGGGAATAATGCTACCAACAATATTGCCACTATACCGCTGCGTAGCTGATCCTATCGTAAAACCATTTCTAAAGTCACCACCCATAAAATCTGGGTCTTGTGAGTTTGGATCTGTATCATTATCAAACACTCTCACTTCTTGTTTGCACTGAGGTATAGGCGAAATTGTTAAAGAAAACAATTTTAAAGTATCACCTGCAAAGATATTATTAAATCTATGTACAGGAGATATTAGTGGTATTATGGAATGATAATCATTGTGGGGATTGGAAAATGGAGAATAGATAGAAGTTGTTAGTTGCCACTGAGATGGTTCAGTTCCATCATAATTTAGGTTATTTTGTAATGGTAAAAATCGCTCAGCAATAGATAATGAAGAGCCATTTGGTACAACAACACTATATTGACAATTAAAAATTGTCCGTTGTGCGCCAGTAGTAGCACTTCCTGATTCGATAACCGCATATGCATCAAAATGCTGCGTGGCGTCATTGAATCTAATCATGTACTTTGCGCTTGTAACTTGTGCAGATACTATGTTTTGAATGAATAAGCAGAACAAAATGATAGCCATTTTTGTGCAAAAAAGTTTTTTTAATTGATTCATGTTTTGAGGTTTGATGGTGTTTAAAATTAGTTTGAATTCAGAAATAGCTGAAATGTGATGAAATAAAAAGATAAAACATATTGATGCCCAAATGGACAAATCATTGGTTTAAAGACTTATTGAAAAAGTGTTTTAATCTTTGCGCTGATTTACGTTTGATTGTTGAATTAGTTAGTACGTTAGTCGACGTGTTCTCTAAGCTATGGAGAATTTAAGTGTCACTCTAACTTTGATTTTTAAATCTTGTGTACGGCTGAAGGATCAGTGCAAGGTGTAGTATTGTTATTAATGTTGCAAAAATAAGAATTGCATTTTATATATTATAATTTAATTACATATTTAATTTTAATGGTATTTAGTGTTTTGGTTTAAAATATATTTGGATTATGATACTTTTGGTGTTTCTGAAGTGTTTTTCTTTTAGGTAATCAAATAAGAAGAGCCCAAAATTAAATTATGCAGTAACCTTTCTAAAGTCCAATATCTTTTATTGAAATTCAATAGTATATTGTAACTCTGATGAAATTATATAGTTGATTATTATTACTTTGAGTAAAAATTGATGATACAACTTGGTTTTAATGTTTTGAACCGATTCACTGCGCAGTTGATTATTATAAATTTGTTATATTTTGACTTATTTGGCACTATTGGACTGCCTTAAAAATATATTTTAATGATTATATATTATTGGCTCTGTCCTAAATGAAATTTACTATTTTATTTTTACGTATATAATTTATCTTAATATATTATAAAAGTTATCAGACTATTGAATATTATAAATTGGAAATTTTAATAGCAAGTATAAAAAAGCCATATCCAACGCAAGCTGTATATGGCTTTTAAATTTATATCAAAAATGAATCAATTCACTTAATCTTCCATTGCTTTAATACCTGGCAATTCTTTACCTTCTAAGAATTCCAACATGGCACCTCCACCAGTGGAAACAAAACTTACTCTGTCTTCTAGACCTGACTTATTAATAGCTGATGCACTATCTCCACCGCCTATTAATGAGAAAGCGCCACCATCTGTTGCTTCTGCTAATGCTTTTGCTACAGAAAAAGTACCTGTTGCAAATTTCTCAAATTCGAAAACACCCATTGGTCCATTCCAAAGTATGGTCTTAGAAGTCTTTATTATGCTTGAAAACTCAGCAATCGTCTTTGGTCCAATGTCAAGTCCCATCCACCCATCAGGAATATGGTAACTGTCTACTTCTTTGCTGTCAGCATCAGGTGCAAATCTATCCGCAGCGATATTGTCCGTAGGCAGATAGATGGCTGTATTACTAGCTTTTGCTTTGTCCATGATTTTTAGTGCAAGTTCCACATAATCTGGTTCGAAAAGTGATGTACCTATCTTACCACCTAAAGCAGAAAGAAAAGTATAAGCCATTCCTCCACCAATCAAAATATTATCCATACTATCTATCAATCTTTCTAAAAGCTGGATTTTATCAGAAACTTTTGCTCCACCTACTATAGCTGTTACTGGTTTTTCTGATCCATGCAGTAGTTTGGTAGCATTCTCTACTTCTGCTGCCATCAAGTAACCAAATCCTTTGTGATTTGTATCAAAGTATCTAGCAATCGTTGCTGTAGAAGCATGTTCTCTATGTGCTGTACCGAAAGCATCATTGATGTAGATATCACCATGTTTACTTAGTTTTTCGGCAAACTCCGCGTTTCCTTTTTCTTCTTCCGAATAGAATCTAAGGTTTTCGAGCAACAATAATTCACCTGGTTTCAAGGCAGCAGATTTGCTGAAAGCATCTTCTGAAATGCAATCATCAGCAAAGTGAATAGTCACACCTTTAAAATATTTAGAAAGGGTAGGGATGATGTGTTTTAATGAATATTTTTCTTCTGGGCCACCTTTTGGTCTTCCTAAGTGGCTCATCAAAACCACACTTCCACCATCATTGAGTATTTTTTTGATAGTTGCTTCTGCACCAGCAATTCTAGTATCATCAGTCACTTGAAATTCACCATTTAATGGAACATTGAAGTCCACACGCATGACTATTTTTTTGTCTTTGAAATTGGTATCTTGAAAAGAAATCATATCCTTGATTTTTTATAAGTTGTGAAGAAGTTTAATGGAATGTTTTGATTAACACTCAAATTTAAATAAGTATTTTAAAAGCAAAAAAAAAGGGTGACTAGAAAAATCCAATCACCCTTTTTTATCAAATATATTATTTTATTAATCCTGCGAAATGATTTAAGGTACGTACCAATTGAGATACATAACTCATCTCATTGTCATACCAGCTTACTGTTTTTACAAGCTGTGCATCACCATTTGCGATTACTTTAGTCTGTGTAGCATCAAATAAACTACCATAAGTTGTACCTATGATGTCGCTACTTACTATTTCGTCTTCATTGTATCCGAAACTTTCATTTGCTGCAGCTTTCATAGCAGCATTTACTTCGTCAACTGTTACTTTAGCATTAAGAATGGTGAATAACTCTGTCAATGACCCAGTCAATGTAGGAACTCTTTGTGCGCCACCATCTAATTTACCTTTTAAGCTTGGTAAAACTAAACCAATTGCTTTTGCAGCACCTGTACTATTAGGTACAATGTTTTGTGCAGCTGCTCTTGCTCTTCTTAGATCACCTTTAGCGTGTGGTGAGTCTTGCGTATTTTGATCATTGGTATAAGCATGGATAGTGGTCATCAAACCGCTCACGATACCATATTTTTCTTCTAAAACTTGCGCCATAGGTGCAAGACAATTGGTTGTACAACTAGCACAACTAATGACTGTCTCTGTACCATCTAATATCTCATGGTTTACATTATAAACAACAGTTTTTAGATCACCTGTAGCTGGAGCAGAAATAACTACTTTTTTAGCACCTGCTGTGATGTGCGCTTCTGCCTTTGCTTTATCAGTAAAGAATCCTGTACACTCTAGTACCACATCTACATCATGTGCTGCCCAAGGAATTTGAGAAGGATCTCTTTGAGCATAAACTTTGATTTCTTCGCCATTTACAAAAATACTATCCGGACCAGCTTTTACATCTTCTGTAAATCTACCTTGAGCCGTATCGTACTTTAAAAGGTGAGCCAACACTTCTGGACTGGTTAAGTCATTGATAGCAACAACATCTATTCCTTCCATGTTGTAAATCTGTCTGAATACTAGCTTTCCGATTCTTCCGAAACCATTGATAGCGATTCTTTTTTTTGCCATGATAATTTTGATTTTTAATTACTTAGTGTAAAGATAACAATAATAATGTTTTGAGAACAAAATTTTGCTTTTGCTTGATATTAGTATTAACTACTTTTTAATTCAATAAGTTTAACCAATATAAACAAAACTAAATTTCGGTGCAAATATATTTCATTTTTTGGTGATAAAAATATTTTAGCACTGAAATTTGTTAAAGTAGACTTGTATTTTCGTAAAGATGATATCTATAAACTAATTCAGAAACAGTATGAAATCCTTTACCTAATTTTATGTGCAGCGTGTGTAAGAATTATATTCCCAAAACTTTTTATCTTAAGCATAAATTCAGATATAATAAACTACAACACAAATAATTTATTAGTTAAACGGATTCTGAAGTTCAGGGTTTTTAAAGAACAAGGTATCTTCGAATGTACTAATAAAAGCCTTTAGAGCTTCTATATGATTTGGTTTGAGTAGTTCAGGTTTTGATTGTCGCAATACCCCATCGAGATTTGGTGAACTTTGGAGATTTTTTGTGTAATGAAATATCACATCGTCTAATGTATTAAATCTCCCATCA
>JBGSOH010000609.1:0-4151 GCA_041739205.1 Saprospiraceae bacterium | reverse complement strand
TACATTGCTAAATCCTTGTGGATACGCCACCAAAACACCATGTGATGACAATAATCATGGTACACACACAATGGGTACTATGGTAGGTGAAGATGACGAAAACAGTATAGGTGTAGCACCAGAAGCAAAATGGATCGCGTGTAGAAATATGGATCGTGGATGGGGCCAACCGTCTACATATATGGAATGTTTTGAATGGTTTCTTGCACCATACGATCTTGATGAAAATAATGCTGACCCTAGTAAATCGCCACACGTCATAAATAATTCTTGGTTTTGCTCTGAAGAAGAAGGTTGTAACGCTTCTAATATAGGACTTATGGAAGACATCGTAAAAAACCTAAAAGCATCAGGAGTTGTGGTAGTAGTTTCTGCTGGTAATTCTGGTGATGGATGTGGTAGCGTGGTAGGGCCACCTGCTTATTTTGAATCATCATTTTCAGTTGGAGCAACTAATAGTGAAGATACATTAGCAAATTTCAGTAGTCGTGGACCTGTAGTCATAGACAGTAGTTTCAGATTAAAACCAAATGTTTCAGCACCTGGTGTGAATGTAAGGTCAGTGATTCGTGGAGGTAATTTTGCGGGCTTTAGTGGAACAAGTATGGCAGGACCACATGTAGCTGGACTAGTAGGACTCTTGATCTCTGCAAATCCTGCGCTTGCAGGCAATGTGGACCTAATAGAAGATATCATAGAAGCGAGTGCCTTCCCACTGACATCAGATGTAGATTGTGGTGACTTTCCAGGACAACAAATACCAAATGCGCTCTACGGTTATGGACGTGTGAATGCCTTGATTGCCGTAAATATGGCTCTGGCATTGGTTTCTTCCACTTCTGAAAGCAACCCAAATGAAAACCTTAGAATATTCCCTAATCCGTCTAGTGATTTGCTCACTTTCCATCTAGAAAACTCAGATAAGAATGTAGACAATATCAATATATACGACATTAGTGGCAAACTGGTAACGAGCCAAAGAATAAACGGTGACCATATCTTGGTTACTTTAGATATTCAGTTTTTACCATCTGGGTTGTATATCTATCATGTAGTTAGTGGAGATAAGCAATGGAATGGAAAATTTATCAAACAATAAAATCATTTCAAAAGGCAAATTTGGCTAAAAAACCATTGCTACCTACTGCTATATACTCACCATCAGGACATCGAGCAATGTCATAAATATCAGATTTGGTATTTAATTGGTAATATTGCCATGTAGTACCTTTATCATCGCTATTCCAAAGTTTTCCTTGGTTTCCAGTGATAAAAATTGGTCCGTTTTCTATTTGCACTAGTTTTCTGAAGGAGCTAAAACCATTATTAGATATATCTGCTGAGCTATTTTGCCAAGTATCGCCACCATCATTTGACTCCAGTAACGTACCATTATAACCTATTATAATTCCATGTTGTGCAGAAGTAAAAACAATTGATGCAAAAAAGTCACCTACATTAGGAAGTGTCCGCCATGTCATACCATTATCATCGGACTTTTGGATATTTCCCCAACCAACAGATATTAACTTTTCATCTTTGATAACTTTTACTTCTGACACCTCGTGTTTAAAATGAAGGGTAGTATCGATTTGAAAGTCAGCATTAAGATGATGTATGTACCCAGTGCCGTATGATTTTCCACCTGATGCAATGTAACCATTTTTAGTTTTGATAATATGGTGTAAAATGCCCCATTCGCTAGTTCGATAAAATGCCCAAGGTCTTAATCTCGATTCTCTAAAAAAAATATATCCATCAGTACCTACCGCGACGAATTGATCATCATTAGTTCTGAGCATATAAAACAAAGCCTTATTTGATATGGTATCTTTTTCTAAATTTTGGAGATTTTGGTCAGTTTCTATCATAAAGCCACGACTCCACACATAACCCCCAGCAATCGTTATATGACCACTATTATCTATTTCAATATCATAAAGTATGTCAGAAGTTGCAGTATCTACTTCTTCGTAATTCAAAAGTTTCTCACCATCATTACAAGAAATAAATGGTAAAAGAAATAACACATAAGCAATCAGCCTCATGATGTTATTTTTCAGTACCTAAGACAGATTTGCTAAATACAGGAAAAGCAGCACTGCCGTAATGAGAGAACTTAGATGAGTATTTTATGGGCGATTGATAGGTTTCTACAAATTTCTTTAGCATGACTTGCACCGAATCGTAATCAAGATTTTTTGAATTTGGTTTTGGGTAAAAAACAATATGATCAATTTTACCATCTTTTGCCCAAAAAACATTCATCCACAGTTTAACACCCTTCAGATCCAGGTTAGATTTTGATGCAAAGTCTTCAATATCTTTTAATAGAACAGACCAATATTCAAAAGCCTGCTCCATATTATTGTCACAAACCGTAAAAAGTAATTTATTATAGTTCTGAACTAATTTTTCATAATTCCGCTCATTCTCACCAATATAAAAAACAGTGGCGATTTGTGTCTCCGTATTAGATTTCTGTTGTGCAATAAGCTTTACATCATTCGAAACAAAAGCCACAAAAGCAAAGAAAACAACTAATTTTGACATGTATTAAAAAATTATAATACGAAATTAATATAATATTCCTATAAAACAGTATTAAATAATAAATATTTTTAGAATTAAGCAAATTTAGACCATTATATACCAATAAATGACCTTGATAAACATCAAATTGATAATTCTAGTATAAATACAATGAATTAAACTTGGCTAAGAGCTTAGACAAACTTTATGTTTTTATTTCTTTGGGAAATGGGCAATGCCTGCATCCACTACCACAACAATAACCTCGTTTTTTATGGTATACTTCTGTAAAAACTACATATCCATTTTCAAGGTAATAATCCGATTCTATTGATGATGTTACATCATTCATATCAGATTCAGTAACCTGTTTGGGATCAGGCTTGGACAGTTTTTTGTCTTTTTGAAATAAGTAATTTAAAAACTTCAAAACTTCCAAATAATATCGTGGTGAATAATAAGGTACTTATTAATGATGGATAATAAAATGGAACCCCTGCTATGTAAGCGGCCATCAAACCATTAAAATCCTTCGCATATGGAATCGTCCCTTCTGCCCAAGCACCAAAATTGGACACTAAAAAAAACAAAATAGATGATATTAATACAGACCCAAATACGGAGACTACACTGATCTTTTTTAATAGATTACTAGTCACCGCTACTGTTAAAACTACTGCAAGCAGATTAAAAAACATATATGGAGAAAACCAAATAAAACCTTCTTGTTCCGTAAAAAATGATCTTGCTACCGTATTATTGATAACTATATCAGAGAAGTAAAGCATGGCAACAGTGGATAAAACTGCCCAATATTTTTTAGCAAAATAGGCTGCTCCAAAAATGGCCAAGCCTTCGGTAGGCGTAAAATTGGGCATGTGTGGTACTAATCTTGCGAAAGCACCTATGGCCATCAATACTAAAATTGCTATAATACTATCTCTATTCTTCATGGATCTTGATTTCACTGCAAAGATAGGACTATAAATGATTTTTTTAATTATTGAATGGTACTTTTAATAAATAGAAGTCCATTTTTTAGAAAAAAACGACTAGATTTCCTTTGTTTATTTTAAAAATTAGTCTATAAAATTCATAAACGTGCTCCTAAATTATTGAATTTCATTCTTTGGTTAACCACATCATTAAAGTGAAAAGCATTTGTTTCCATCTATATAAATTTTCACAGCGAAAAAAATCAACTATATTTGGGCCAAAATAAAAGTACTCATGTATTTAAGCTCAGGTTTTAAAGGATTAAATGATTGGTGGAGGTATTTGGTGGGTGTGATATTGATAGCCTTATTTTATATGGCAGGTACTATTCCATTAGGTATGGTGCAATATTGGAGAATGAACCAAGATTCATCCATAGGGAAAAATGCACTTAAAGAATTCGAAAAAACAATGGACTTTGGCATTTTCGGAATAGACAAAAACATTGGTTTTGCTTTGTTGATTCTGATTTTTGTATTTGCTTTGGTCGGTTTATATTTAGTAGTGACACGATTACACCTTAAAAAGATGCAAGACTTGATTACACCTTGGTCAAACATTAATTACAATAAGATATTTTTTGGATTCGGGTTATGGATGCTGTTGTCACTGATGATGGAAGG
>JBGSOH010000606.1:0-9070 GCA_041739205.1 Saprospiraceae bacterium | reverse complement strand
TTTGATCTATTTTCAGCAAGTTTGAGTGCAACTGCACATTCATCTATATTTGATTGTTCAGATAAGCTGTTTTCTAACCAATAAAAAGTATTTGCAATAGCCGCTCCATCTTTTTTCATTGCATTACGAATGTGGGCGATTTCTGTTGGGTTTTTGATCGCTTTTAATAATTTTGGGATGGAAGCGTCATTTTTTATTTGGGCATTTATAGCTTCATATACAGTTTGGCTACAAATGTTAGGATCTACGATGATGGTTTCTTTCTCGCTCAGATTATTTAAGTAAGGAATGATGTCATCGTAAGCATGTACCGTGATTTTATTTTGCTCAAAATATGAGTTAACATCTTGGCTCAGTTTGCTTGAATCCACAAATATATGTGCATCAACATTGGATACAATGGCATAAGCTATCACTACAGGGTTGTAATCCACATCGTTACCTCTGATATTAAATGTCCAAGCAAGATCATCGAGTGCAGAAATAAAATGATGGTTTGCTCTTGATTCCGTTATTTTTTGTCTAATGTCAGAAAGTTTTTCTTCTACGGTTTTACCAGCAAAAGATGCATCATGTACATGTATTGGTGCAAGAGATAATGACGGTCTATCTGCCCAAACGTGAGATATCAAATCATGACGATGTTCCACGTTAATGCCTAGCGGTTCTAATGTATTTTTTATACCATCGACAGAAGACTTTGCAAACATTAGTCCATTTATAGCTACTACTTGACCTTTATGAAGGTTTTCAGATAGAAAATCTACATATGGTGCTGCAAATTGATTGAACATTTTGTGAAGAACAAATTCAGAGCCATCGAGTTCCATCTCCGCTTGGAGGAAGTATCTCGAGTCGGTCCAGAGTCCAGCATGATCTTCGGTGATAACAACGGTTCCGGCTGAACCTGTAAAACCACTTATCCAAGTCCTTTCTTGCCAATGAGCCGCCACATATTCACTTTGATGTGGGTCGCTACTAGGAATGATTAGTGCGTCAATGCCTTCTGCTTTCATGATTGATCTAAGCGAATTCACTTTATCATTTATTGTCATGGTTGTATTAAATTTATATGTTATGCGTTATTGCTTGTTAAACTTTTAAATAAATATTATAAATATATTACATGTGTTAAATAATAAGTTATATATTTGCACCGTAAACATACAATCTATTTGTACTAAAATAAAGAAACTTCATTGATATTTCTTTTGTTTTAGTAAATGTGGAGTAGTGTAAATGTATAAAATATAAGATTTATGTTAAGACAGAGTCTCAGTCAAAAAATGTTGCAAAAATTATCTCCTCAACAAATTCAGTTGATGAAGTTATTGCAAATACCCACAGCTACCCTTGAACAGCGTATAAAAGAAGAGTTAGAATCCAATCCTGCATTAGATGAAGGAGACGATTATGACGATGTGTTTGATCTTGATAGTGAGGGATTTGGCGACGCAAAAGAGCAAGAAGCAGAAGAAAATAGAGATGAGCCAGAGTTTGAATTTGATGATTATCTAAAAGAATATCTAGACGATGATCCATCAAATTATAAGATGAAAGGTGATGAGTACACGGATGAGGAAGAAAGAAGTATGCCTGTACCCGTGGAAAACTCTTTTCATGAAAGTCTTGAGAGACAATTAGGATTATTGGACTTAACGGACAAGGAAGAGATTATTGCTAATCAAATCATTGGATCTATAGATGAAGATGGATACCTTCGTAGAGAGCCAAATTCTATTGTTGATGATTTACTTTTTGCACATAATATTGAGACGGAAGAGAAAGACGTTCATTTGATGATCAAAAAGATTCAGAAATTTGAACCTGCAGGTATTTGTGCAAGGACACTCCAAGAATGTCTTATATTACAGTTAGAAGATAAAATCGAAAAGGAACCAACAAATCATGTGGCTGAAAGGAAAATTGCTTTGCGAATTCTGAATGACTTTTTTGAAGAGTTTACGAAGAAGCACTATATTCGAATGAAAAAGATGATGAATCTCTCGGATAGCGAGCTCAAAGTAGCCATAGATGAAATTCTTAAATTAAATCCAAAACCAGCAGGATCAGTCGATACTAGTAATTCAGGTAGTCAATACATCATCCCTGACTTTATTATTTACAACCGTGATGGCGAACTCGAACTCACGCTTAATAGTAAAAATGCACCAGATCTCCGTATTAATGACCAATATATGGACATGCTCAAAGGATATAGAGAAACGGTTCAAGGAAGAAGAGCGACAAGACCAGAAAAAGAGGCAGTTTTATTTATAAAGCAAAAAATCGACTCTGCTAAGTGGTTTATTGATGCGATCAAACAGAGACAAGACACACTTTTCAGAACGATGTATGCCATCATGCAGTATCAACATGATTATTTCGTAACAGGCGATGACCGCAGGATTAAACCGATGATACTCAAAGACCTTGCTGAAGTCACAGGTCTAGATATATCCACAGTAAGTAGAGTAGCCAATTCTAAATTTGTACAAACAGAATTTGGTACAAAGAAGTTGAAAGACTTTTTCTCAGAATCTATGCAGGCTCAAGATGGAAGTGAGGTTTCTACACTAGAAATCAAAACCATACTAGGGGACGAAGTAGCAAGAGAAGACAAAACAAAACCATTATCCGACGAAAGATTGATGGAAATTTTGTCAGAACGAGGTTATAACATTGCCCGTAGGACCATAGCAAAATACAGAGAACAATTAAATATTCCTGTTGCTAGATTAAGGAAGGAGTTGAGGTAAAATATATTTGCCCCAAGTTACCCTTACATATTTCTTCTATATTTCCCACCAACTTCGTACAATGCATTCGTGATTTGTCCAAGCGTGCAATGTTTTGACGTTTCCATAAGCTCATGGAATAGATTTCCATTACTTATGGCAGTATGTTGTAATTTTGCTAAAGCTCCAACGAGAATATCCTTTCCTCTTTGCTGCACATTTTCTACCGTTTGAATTTGAGCTATTTTTTCTTCTTCAGTTGCTCGGATCACTTCGGCAGGAATGATGGTCGGAGAGCCTTCTTTGGATAAAAATGTATTAACACCTACGATAGGAAATTCACCCGTATGCTTAAGTGTTTCGTAATAGAGAGATTCTTCTTGGATTTTGCTTCTTTGGTACATTGTCTCCATAGCACCTAGTACGCCACCACGTTCTGTGATACGATCAAACTCCGCCAAAACAGCTTCTTCTACCAAATCTGTCAATTCTTCGATAATAAACGATCCTTGAATAGGGTTTTCATTTTTTGACAAACCTAATTCTTTGTTGATAATCAATTGGATAGCCATGGCTCTACGTACACTTTCTTCCGTAGGAGTAGTGATGGCTTCGTCATAAGCGTTGGTATGTAATGAATTACAATTATCATAAATGGCATAAAGAGCTTGGAGTGTTGTACGTATATCGTTAAAGGCAATCTCCTGCGCATGTAGGGATCTACCAGATGTCTGAATGTGGTATTTCAGCATTTGGGAACGTGCATTTCCGCCATATTTATTTTTCATGGCTTTCGCCCAAATTCTTCTAGCTACTCTGCCGATTACAGCATATTCAGGATCTACTCCATTACTAAAGAAAAAGGAAAGATTGGGTGCAAAATCATCAATATGCATGCCACGACTAAGATAATACTCTACAAAAGTAAAACCATTAGAAAGCGTAAAGGCTAGTTGTGATATAGGATTTGCTCCTGCTTCTGCAATGTGATAACCCGAAATAGAGACAGAATAAAAATTGCGCACGTCATGCTCAATGAAATATTGCTGAACATCGCCCATTAATCTTAAAGAAAATTCCGTACTAAAGATACATGTATTTTGAGCCTGATCTTCTTTAAGGATATCAGCTTGAACTGTACCACGCACAGAATTTAGTGCTTTGGCTTTTAGGGTTTGATAAACATTTGCTGGCAAAACTTCGTCGCCTGTAATTCCTAACAATAAAGTACCTAAACCATCATTTCCTTCTGGCAAGCTGCCTTTATAAACAGGTCTTGAAATACCGTTATCTTCATATTTTTGTCTAAGTTTTTCTTCAACGACACCCAAAAGGTTATGCTCTTTGATATATCTTTCGCACTGTTGATCTATGGCTGCATTCATAAAGAAAGCACAGATTGTGGCAGCAGGACCATTTATCGTCATGGATACGGATGTAGATGGATGACACAAATCAAAACCTGAATACAGTATTTTTGCATCATCTAGACAGCAAACACTAACGCCAGAATTGCCTATTTTACCATAAATATCAGGTCTGTAATGCGGATCTTCGCCGTATAGGGTCACAGAATCAAAAGCGGTAGAGAGTCTTTTGGCAGGCAAGCCGATAGATACATAATGAAAACGTTTATTGGTTCTTTCTGGTCCGCCTTCTCCGGCAAACATACGAGTAGGATCTTCTCCTTCTCTTTTGAAAGGGAATACACCAGCTGTATATGGAAACTCACCGGGAACATTCTCCTGAAGATTCCATTTGAGAATATCGCCCCAATCTTTATACTTAGGAAGACTTATTTTAGGAATTCGGAGTTGAGACAGTGATTTTGTATAAGGAATGATTTTTATTTCTTTGTCTCTTACCTTATAAATATATTCATCACCAGAATAGTTATCTTTTTTGCTTTGCCAAGATTTGAGAATTCTTTTGTTTTCCCCCGACAGATCATCATAATACTTTTTATATTCTTGGTCGAGCACTTCGATTAAAGAAGGATCCGAAACTATGTTTTTGGTGTTGTGAATACTATAAGCCTGTGATGCTATATTAGACTGTTCTTGGGCTTTTTTGTCATAATGACGATTATTTTCGGATATTTCTGACAAATATCTCACTCTAGACGGAGGAATGATAAAAACTTTTTCACTGTCACCTACAGGAAGATCTATTTGAGTTCGGAGATCTGTGCCAGCTTTTTCATCAATGATGGCAATGAGTTTTTTGTAAAGTTTGTTTGTCCCAGGATCGTTAAACTGAGAAGCAATGGTGCCGTAGACAGGAATGATCTCAGGATCGATATCCCAAAGATTATGATTACGTTGGTATTGTTTTTTGACATCTCTGACAGCATCAAGTGCACCTTTTTTGTCAAATTTATTGATAGCAATAATGTCTGCAAAATCAAGCATGTCAATTTTTTCCAATTGGCTTGCTGCACCGTATTCAGGCGTCATAATATACATGGAGACATCAGAATGATCTACGATTTCAGTATCCGACTGTCCGATACCAGAAGTTTCTAAAATGATGAGATCAAAACCTGAAGCTTTGAGCACATTTACAGCACCTTGCACGTATTTAGACAAAGCAAGATTAGACTGTCTTGTAGCCAATGAGCGCATATATACTCGGTCGTTATTAATCGCATTCATTCTGATTCTATCACCTAATAATGCGCCACCCGTTTTTCGTTTGGATGGATCTACAGAGACGATGGCTATTTTTTTGTCTTTAAAATCAAGCAAAAACCGTCTGACCAATTCATCTACCATACTAGATTTGCCCGATCCACCAGTTCCAGTGATGCCCAGAACAGGTATTTTTTTGGTTGGAAAAGAAAGCTCACGTAGGAGATGCTCATGTTTTTCAGGGAAGTTTTCAAGAGAAGAAATGACTCTAGCAATATCATGTGGATTTTGGTTACCGAGCGCGGCTATCTCTCCAGTCAATATGTCACCAACTGGAAAATCGCACTGTTTCAGCAAATCATTGATCATACCTTGTAGTCCCATATGACGTCCATCGTCGGGAGAATATATCCTAGATATCCCATAATCGTGAAGATCTTTAATTTCGGTAGGAAGAATAGTGCCGCCACCGCCGCCAAAAATTTTGATATGGCCGCATCCTTTTTCGTGGAGTAGATCATAGATATATTTAAAAAACTCGTTGTGCCCACCTTGATAAGATGTAATGGCTATGCCTTGGACATCTTCTTGAATGGCAGTTTCTACGATTTCGTGAGCGGAACGATTGTGCCCAAGGTGGATGATTTCTGCTCCTGATCGCTGCATTATTCGTCGCATGATATTGATTGCAGCATCGTGTCCATCAAAAAGGGATGCTGCTGTCACAATCCTTATCTTGTTGATAGGGTTGTAAATTTGCTCTTCAGTCATATTTGGTTAAGTCATTAGGTTGCTGCAAAAATACGAAAAATATCTGAAGTGGTTTTTATAAATAGGCCATAAATGCATGTATTCAGAGGTATTACATTAACGAAATTCTAAAAAAATTAATTAGTGCTGCGCTTTTTTTGCTTTATAATACGCTATTATTAGGTTTAGTAGTTGAAAACCAAAATATGGAATATCTCTGAAATGAATATTTTTAAGGATCCAAGTTGGATTTTGTTTCCTAATATACGCAGTTTGCACAATGTTTCTTTTGCAAGTTCGAATATCAATATAACCAACTTTGGTCATGAATTGCCTATTTTTTCTTGTAGATTTAAATGTTTCATATCCTTCTAAAAGCAAAAATCCAAATCCAATGAATATGGCATTAATTTCTGTTAGTAATTCATTTTCGTTTTTATCAGCAAAGTAAATATTGTGTTGGTATATTAAATAAAAATGTGAAATTTCATGAGCCAAAATAGCAACTTTCTGTTTGTAAGTTTGAAGGTCTAAACTATTATTAATATAAATACAGTTTAGGTCATCTATTCTTTCAAATTTACCTGCTTCTACAGTAGCAATTGTTAAAATCTTAATATATTTATCAATAAGTAAATGATCACGCATTTTATCTGCTACTTGTTGTAGTTTTTCTTGAAGATTTCTTTCTGTAATTGTGCCTTCTATAAAAAGCATTTTATTTGTTAACTGATAGTTTTTTTTGGTTGGTTTAGCGGGTAAAGCTTCCTTTAGATAAGATAGTTTTGAAGCGATTAAATCTATAGAGATGAAATCAAAATAGTCTTGATTTTTACTTGCATTGTTATCCAATTCTAAAATTTTTATTCATAATTGTTCAAGGATTTAGCTACAAAACTTTTAAAACACAAAAATAATCAAAATCGATAAAAATCAGAAATAAGGTGGCATTTCAATAAAAGAATCTATCAATTTCAAAACGAAACCCCTGAAACTATTCCCATATATTGCGCCACTTCAATATGAGATTTTAATAAGACACCAACATATGGTTTCATAGACCAATGACTTGGAAATGGATAGACGTTGAAGTTAATTTTGAAGTAAAAAGGTGTATTTATCTCTGAAAGGACAGGAAATGGTAAATAGTAACCTGATTGAACCCTAAAAGCTAGCTTTCCGAATATTAAATCTGTGGCAAGATATGCTGCGGTATTTGTGGCTTTTTGTTTGGCTTCGTCACGGGGAATAAAGTCTTGATAAAAAAATTGGAAGACACCTTGATTGTATTCATATTCTCCACCGACGATTACTTTCCAATAAGGTGACAATGCATATGATCCACCTACATTCACAAAGTAGGTACCATACTTTGGTCCACCAATATCGGCAGCTTCTGAGATGCCATAACCTAGGAGTAATTCTCCACCCCATCTTTTTGTGATACTATCGTTTTTCAGTTCATATTTGTGTGTTTCGTTTGCTGACTTTACATCGATTTCTTGAACTAACCCCAAAGTAAATCCTACCATATTGATGCCTGCATTAGGTGAAGATGTGCGTGCGTTTGAGAAATGGGTAAGATGTGTTCCTGCAGAGATACTAAGATTTTTGTGAACTGTCTGGTTAAGAGTAAATCCAAGATGTGTGATATTATTCCAATGCGAACCTATCGCATTGTTGGTTGGATTGGTGAGTTTGTCATACTTTTTGCTAAGATAAGCCAAACCAGTACCAAAATGAAAGTAGAGTTTGGTTTTGTGTATAGCAAAAATATCAAATCGCATAGAAGGGAAAAAACCATATGCATTTCCCAATACAAGATCATCTCCAATATGAAAGTAAAGTGCATTATAATTAATGGTAGGTCGTTTCCAATATCGGTGCCAGCCTTCAGCACCACTTACTTTGTGGCTGTAATGCGTTTTCCAAAAGTATGATGAAGTCGGCGACTCAAATGTGCTTTTTTTAGAGTGTCGTATAAATTTTGAAGGACTATAACTTATACCGACAGAATGCAATGATTGTCCTGATGTATAAAACCAAAACGAAAAAATAAGGGATATTGAAATTAAATACCTTCTTCCACCCATTTTTTGACCAGATTTTCGGCTGTTTTAAGATCATCGTGCATGAGTCTATCTTCTTCTAAAAAAGGTACTTGACGTCTAAGTTCTGTGTACATTTCTTCAAGAGTATCAGATGATTTGACAGGTCTTCTAAACTCAAATGCTTGACCAGCAGTCAATAATTCAATACCAAGCAAAGATTTCAGATTTTGTAAAACCTTGTAGGCTTTTGTGGCGGCATTTGCGGCCATGCTTACATGATCTTCTTGTCCCATACTTGATACAATAGAGTCCACGGATGCTGGTGTGCAATATTGTTTGTTTTGACTCACTATAGATGCAGCCGTATATTGAGCAATCATAAAACCAGAGTCTAAACCAGGATATTTGGTCAAAAAAGCTGGCAAACCACGATCTCCATTGATAAGTTGATATACTCTACGTTCGGAGATACTACCCAACTCTGCCATTGCAATAGCAAGATAATCAAGTACTAATGCCAATGGTTGTGCATGAAAGTTGCCACCAGAAAGTATTTTGTCTGCTTCGTGAAATACATTTGGGTTGTCGGTTACGGAGTTGATTTCAGTATTAATGATTTCTTCTGCATGTGAAATCGCTTGGTAACTTGCACCGTGAACCTGAGGGACACATCGAAACGAATAAGGATCTTGAACACTGAGTTTCTCGATGTTTCTCACACCACTTTCAGACAGCAATTTGTGAATCTGTGCAGCTGTGATTAGCTGTCCTTTATGCGGTCTGATGTTATGCAATAAATGGTCAAAAGGAGAGATGTCACACACATAAGCATCCATAGATAATGCAGCAATTCTATTTGCTAGATGGAAAATGCTTTTAGCTTCTGCCACAATAACAGACG